>JAPJRE010000225.1 GCA_030824725.1 Sphingomonas sp. | reverse complement strand
GGCTACCCCCATGACGAGGAGTTTCGACCATGCGTATTCTGCTGCTGCTTTCCTTTGCCTGGACCACTGCGCTGACCAGCGCGACCGCCTATGCCCAGCAAGCCCCCGCCGAGGTCGGCGGCGCCCATGGCATGGTCGCGCTCGGTGCCGGGGTGGTTCCCGAGTTCGACGGCGCCGGCGACGTGCGCCCCTTTCCCTTCGCCACTGCCGACATCCGCTGGCGCGGGGTCAACTTCCAGCTCCGCGGCAATGGCGCGCGTGTCGATCTGGTGTCCGATCCACGCTTCGCCGCCGGGCCGGTGATCGGCCCGCGCCTGCCGCGACAGGATGTGGACGGGCGGCTCGGCCGGCTTCCCGAGATCGGCACCGCGGTCGAGGCCGGCGGCTTCGTCGGCTACCGCATCGGCGGCGACGCCCGGGGGCAGGGCTGGGTGCAGCTGGAACTGTCCGTCGTGCACGACGTGTCGGATACGCATGACGGGCTGCTCGCAACGGCGAGCGCCTCCTACGCCGCCGTACAGCGCCGCGACCTGTTCCTGTCCTTCGACCTGCGGACGACCTGGGCGGACGCGAAATACACCCGCACCTATTTCGGCATCGACGCGGCCGGCGCGGCGGCGAGCGGGCTCGCGCCCTACCGCCCGGGATCGGGGCTGCGCGACGTCGGCGGCGGGGTGACCGCGGGCTATTGGTTCGATCGCCATCTGGGCGTGATCGCCCATGCCAGCGCCGGCTATCTGATCGGCGACGCCGCCGACAGCCCGGTCACGCGCGAAGGCAGCCGCTGGCAGCCGATCGCCGGCCTGATGCTCGCCTATCGTTTTTGAACGCGGCTCCGGTGCGGGCCGAGGACGGCCGGCGCCGGGCTCGCCTTGGCGACCAACACCCGACTGGAGCCCCACCATGCCCTATCTGCTAACCGTCAACGGGAAGCGCCACCGGATCGAGGCGGACGGCGAGACGCCGCTTCTCTGGATCCTGCGCGACACGCTCCATCTGACCGGCACGAAATATGGATGCGGTGCCGCGCAATGCGGTGCCTGCACGGTCCATCTCGACGGCGCCCCGGTTCGGTCTTGCTCGGTGCCGCTCAACGCGCTGGGCACGGCCGAGGTGACGACGATCGAAGGTGTCGATGGCCCGCAGGCACAGGCGGTGCGCGATGCCTGGGTCGCACGCGACGTGCCGCAATGCGGCTTCTGCCAATCCGGCCAGGTGATGAGCGCGATCGCCTTGCTGCGCGCGATCCCCATGCCCTCGGACGCCGATATCGACGCGGCGATGGGTGGCAATCTCTGTCGCTGTGCGACCTACATGCGCATCCGCGCGGCGATCCACGATGCCGCCGCTGCCGTCGCTGGGGCTAGCGCATGACGGAGGAGCGGGAAAAGGCAGCGCGGCCCCGCCGGCGATTGGGCGCGCCGCAACTAGCGGCGATCGTGGTTCCGGCGCTGTGCGTCGCCGGCGCGCTGTTGTTGCGCTCTACCGAGCCGAGTGCGACCCCGCTGCCGCCGCCACCCTCCGCACCCACGGCGACGCTTCGGCCCGTGGCTGCCTTCTCGAACATCGCGGATCGCCGGCAGCGTTCGGTCGCGCTCTTCCGCGAAGCCGGGCGGGTGTTTCAGCATCCGCGTTGCCTGAACTGCCATCCGCGCAGCGATCGGCCGACCCAGACCGGGGTGATGCGCCCGCATCTGCCGCTGGTGACGCGGGGACCGGACGGCGGCGGCACGGAGGTCCTGCGCTGCATCACCTGCCACCAGGCAGCCAATGTCGCCGCTTCGGGCGTGCCCGGCAATGTGCGCTGGCGTCTCGCGCCGCCGGAGATGGCCTGGCAGGGCAAGTCGCTCAGCGCGATCTGCCGCCAGCTGCTCGATCCTTCGCGCGCGCATCTGCGCCGCGACGCGCTGCTGGAGCATGTGGCGCAGGACGAACTGGTCGGCTGGGCATGGCATCCCGGCGCGCAGCGACGCCCGGCGCCGGGCACCCAGGCGCAGTTCGGCGCGCTGGTCGCGGCGTGGCTGGAAACCGGCGCGCATTGTCCCGCCTGATGGCGTTTCCGGAGATGTTCTGATGTCCGATCCCAAGCCTGCAGCACGCGGCTTCCGCATGACGCGCCGCCGGATGGTCCTCGGCGGCGGTCTGACCGGCGGCGCGCTCGTCATCGGCTATGCGGCCACCCACCCGATGGAGGTCGCCGCCATGGTGTTGAGCGGCGGCGGCCACGATCCCGAACCGAGCGCATTCGGCGCGTATATCCGCATCGCCGCCGACGGCATGGTGACCATCGTCAACAAGCAGCAGGAACTTGGGCAGGGCATTCATGCGGCGCTGGCGGCGATGATCGCCGAGGAACTCGACGCCGATTGGAGTCGCGTCCGGGTGGTCTCCGCCGAAGTCAACTTCCGCGCCTATGGCGTCCAGCTCACCTATGGGTCGTTTTCCGTGAGCACGCAGTGGGACGCGATGCGCCGTGCCGGTGCTGCCGCGCGGGCGATGTTCGTCGCGGCCGCCGCGCGGCGCTGGCGGGTGCCGCGCGCCTCGATCGGGGTGCGCGACGGCATCGTCTCGCACCCCACCTCGGGGCGATCGGCCCCCTTTGCTGCGCTGCTTGCCGATGCCGCCAGGGAAACGCCGCCGCAGCAGCCCCGACTGAAGCAGCCCGCCGAGTACCGCCTGATCGGCACTGATCGCGTGCGCCGCAAGGATGCGGTGCCCAAGAGCACCGGCGCGCAGGTCTATACCCAGGACGTCCAGCGCATCGGCATGCTCTTCGCCGTGCTCGCGCGCAGCCCGCGCTTCGGCGGCCGCCTCGCGCGCTTCGACGATCGAGCGGCGCGCCAGGTAGCAGGCGTGGTCGACGTCTTCGCCACGCCCGCAGGCGTGGCCGTGGTCGCGCAAAACAGCTTCGCCGCGCTGCGTGCTCGCGCCGCGCTGCGTACCGAATGGGACGACCGCCAGGCCGAGCGCCGCTCCACCCCGGAGATCGTCGACGAATATCATCGCATCGCGCTTGGCCATTCCACTCTGAAGCCCGATCGGTTCCTGCAGCGCGGCGATGCCGATCGTCGCTTCGGCGAGGGGCAGTTCGAAGCGGCGTTCGACTTTCCCTATCTCGCCCATGCGCCGATGGAGACGCTCGACTGCGTCGCGCAGGTGGACGGATGGCAGGTCCGGATCGCCTCGGGCAGCCATCTGGCTACCGGCGAACTCGTCAATGCCGCCATCGCCACGCCGACGATCCCCGGCAAGGTCGAACTCGAGGTGCTTCCCGCCGGCGGATCCTTCGGCAGGCGGGGCGCGGCCATGGGCGACTATGTGGCGGAGTGCGTCCATATCGCCCGCCGCTTGCAGGGGCGGCCGGTCAAGCTTTTCTGGAGCCGGGAGGACGATCTCACCGGTGGCTATTACCGCACGATGGCGCATCACCGCCTCTGGATCGAAAGCGGCGCGGACGGTTTGCCGACGGCTTGGCGGCACCACATCGTCGCGCAGCAGCTCCTCCCCTTCGGGGCGAACAGCCCGAATTACGAGGGCGTGAAGAATTCCCCCTATCTGGCCGCCGTATCGACGCTGGACTGCAAGATCTTCACGCCGACATCGCCGGTCACCGCCACCTTCTGGCGCTCGGTCGGGCATTCGCACGGCACCATGGTGATGGAGCATGTCGTCGACCAGCTCGCGCGCCGTGCCGCCAGGGATCCCGCCGACTATCGCCGTGCGCTGTATCGCCGCGCCGGGGCAACGCGACATCTGGCGGTGCTCGATGCGGTCTGCCGCGAGGCGGGCTGGGGGACTTCGATCGATGCCGGTTGGGCGCGCGGGCTGGCAGTGCAGGACTATGCCGGCACCGTGGTCGGCCAGGTCGCCGAGGTCCGGCTGGAAGCTGGCCGGCCCGTCGTTCGCCGTGTCGTCGCCGCGGTGGATTGCGGCATCGCGATCAGCCCGGACCAGATCGCGGCCCAGATGGAGGGCGGGATCGGCTTCGGCCTGTCGGCGGCGCTGTACGGCGCGATCACGCTCAAGGACGGGATCGTCGAGCAACGCAACTTCGACGGCTACCGGGTCGCGCGCATCGACGACATGCCGCGCGTGGAGACGCATATCCTGCGATCGACGGCGCCGCCCACCGGCATGGGCGAGCCCGGCGTCCCGCCGATCGCGCCCGCCATCGCGAACGCGATTCTCGCCCTGACGGGGCGGCCGACCCGGCGCCTGCCCTTCGTGGGCACCGACGCTTGACCCCTATCGTCGATGCGGCCAGCTGCGCTAGCTGCCGGCGGTAGCAATTGCCCAGGGAGCATGGTTGGTGAGGATTTCGTTCGGCAAGCCGTTGGTGTTGGCAGTGGCACTTTGCGGTGGCACCGGCATCGCCGGGGCGCAGCCGTCGCAGGGGCCGGCATACCGCATGCCGGCGGCGACCGTTCCCCTGCCGGTGGACCATGGCTTCCATGGCGTGCTCGACCTCCAGGTCGATGCGACCGACATCGCGCACCGCATCTTCACCGTGCGCGAGCATGTTCCGGTGGCGGGCGGCACCCGGGTGACGCTGCTCTATCCACGCTGGGAAGCCGCGAGCCACGGGCCGAGCCTGAACGTGGTCGACCTGGCGGGGCTGGTGGTTGAGGCGGAAGGCCGGCCCGTCCGCTGGCGGCGCGATCCCTACGAGCCGCATGCCTTTCATGTCGATGTGCCGGCGGGGGCCAAGGCGATCGACGTCCGCTTCCAGATGGTGGCGGGCGGGGACTTGCTGACGCCCGACATCGTCAGCGTGCCCTGGCAGCGGCTGGTCCTGTATCCGGCCGGCTGGTACGCCCGGAACATCCGCACCACGGCTTCGGTCACGCTGCCGGCGGGGCTCCGCGCCTTCACCGCATTGCACGTCGAAACGGCTGGTAGCGCGACGCTGCGCTTCGCCGAGACGACGCTCGAGTCCCTGCTCGACGCCCCCGTCCTTGCCGGCCGCTACACTCGGCAGGTGCCGCTGACCGTGCCCGCCACCGGCAGCGTGACGCTCGACCTTGTCGCGCAGCGCCCTGCGGATCTGGCTGTGCCGCCCGAACGCGTGGCGGAGCTGACCGCGCTGATCGCGCAGATGACGGCCGTCTTCGGAACCACCCCCTTCGCGCACTACGATATCCTCGCGCGCCTGGGCGACGATGGCGCCTCGGGCGGCACCGAGCACCGGTCGTCGAGCGAGAACGGCTTGCCATCCTCGCTCTTCCGCGACTGGCAGTCGCAGATCCTCTCCCGCGACCTGATCGCGCACGAGATCGTCCATGCCTGGAACGGCTTCTACCGAATCCCGGCCGATCTTTGGGCACCGACCCCCAATGTGCCCGTCTCGGGCAGCCTGTTGTGGGTGTATGAGGGCCAGACCGAGTTCTGGGGGCGGGTGCTGGCGACGCGCGCCGGGCAATTCTCCCCCGCCGAGCTGCGCGACCGGCTCGCAGTCGAGGCCGCCGAGATCGCCGCCCGGCCCGGCCGCGCCTGGCGGCCGCTGTCCGACGACGTCAACTACCCGGCCTTCATGCTCCGCCAGCCCGTTCCCTGGCGCGACTGGCAGCGGCGCCGCGACTATTATTCGGAAGGCGTGCTGCTGTGGCTGGCGGTCGACGGGGAACTGCGGGCGCGGACCGGTGGACGTCGCGGCATCGACGATTTCGCCGGCGCCTTCTTCGCCGGAGCGACACCGAACGCGCCGACGCGCACCTACACGTTCGAGGACCTTTGCGAGACGCTGGAGGCAGTCGCGCCCGGGGATTGGGCGGGGTGGCTGCGGCGATGGATCGACGGGCAGGGCGCGCTCGACACGACCATCGGGCTCCGCAGCCATGGCTGGCGCCTGACCTTCACCGATACCCAGACGCCAGCGTTCCGCGCCGGGGAGGAAGAGCTGGGCGTCGCCGATCTCAGCTATTCGATCGGGCTTGCCGTGCGGGCGAACGGCGCGATCCGCTCGGTAGCCTGGGACGGGCCCGCTTTTCGCGCCGGATTGCGTCCGGGCGCGCGCGTCGTGGCGATCAACGGAGGTGCCTTCGGCACGGAGACACTGCTCGCCGCCGTACGGGCGTCGGCTGGCCATCCGCTGGTGCTGACGGTCGAACAGGATGGCGGCCGGTCGGATCGGCCCATCCCCTATGCGGGGCCGTTGCGCTATCCGCGGCTGGAGCGGATCGCGGACACACCCGACACGTTCCGGGACCTGCTGGCGCCGCGAACGATCCTGCCGAAGGCCGGTACGCGCGGCGGGGCAGGCTAAGCGGACGACGCCGGCCCGACCGGGGATGCGATCCGCCGGGCCGTCTCCGCGGTCGCCGGATTATAGTCGATCATGCCCAGATCGGGGCGGCCTTCGATGGCGAAAGACGAGAATTCGAGTTCGAGGATGCCCTGCTCGGGATGGTGCACCCGCTTGTGCCCGTCCGCATTCCCGGCGACGTCATTGTCCTGCCAGAGCGCCTCGAATTCGGGGCTCAGCCGCGACAGATCCTCGACCAGCCGGGTGATCTCGGCCGTAGCGCCAGCGCGCACCGCGTCCGTCCGAAAGGCGCCCACGACATAGCGGTCCATGCTGCGCCAGTCTTCCTGCGCCGCCGTCACCTTGGAGTTGGTGAAGACGC
>JAPJRE010000224.1 GCA_030824725.1 Sphingomonas sp. | reverse complement strand
ACATTGGCGCGCAAGCTGCTGTCGAAGATCGCCCGATCATAGTCGGCGACATAATAGTCGGAGAGCGAGGTGCGCCCGCCGGCCTTCTGGTGGTTTTCGGTGAAGGTACGGATCTGGTCGAGCGGATACACCCCAGCCTCCGCCGCCTTGAGCGCCTTGGGGTTGATGTCGGTGGCGTAGAACAGCGTGCGGTGCTCCAGGCCCTCCTCGCGGAAGAGGATGGCGAGCGAATAGAGTTCCTCGCCGTTGCTGCACCCCGCCACCCAGATCTTCAGCGAGGGATAGGTGCGCAGGTGCGGCATCACCTTCTCGCGCAGCGCGCGATAATAGCTGGGATCGCGGAACATCTCGCTCACCTGGACGGTGAGGTAGTTGAGCAGCTTCGCCAGCATGTCGGAGTCGCGCAGCAGCCGCTCCTGCAATGCCGAGAAGCTGCTCATGCCCAGCCGGCCGCGCGCCTGGATCAGCCGCCGCTTGATCGAGGCCCGCGCATAATGGCGGAAATCATAATGATAGCGCCGGTACAGCGCCTCGAGCAGCAGCTCAATCTCGAGATCGTCGAGATCCGGCTCGGCTAGGGGCTCGCTCATCGCGGCATCCATACGCGGACCAGCGACAGCAGCTTGTCGACGTCGATCGGCTTGGCCATGTAGTCGCTCGCGCCCGCCTCGATGCAGCGTTCCTGGTCGTCCGGCATCGCCTTGGCGGTCAGCATGATGATCGGCAGCTTGGCCCAGCGCGCGTCCTGGCGGATCGCGCGGGTGGCGGCGAGGCCGTCCATCACCGGCATCATCACGTCCATGAGGGCGAGATCGATCCCCTGCGCCGGATCGGCGGCGGCCCGCGCCAGGGCATCCAGCGCTTCCTGCCCGTTGCGGGCGATGCGCACCACCACGCCGCGCGGCTCCAGCACGCTGGTCAGCGAATAGACGTTGCGAACGTCGTCCTCGACGATCAGCACCCGCCGCCCCTCCAGCACGGCGTCGCGCCGGCGCGCGGCCTGGATCATTTCCTGCTGCGCGCTGGGCAGTTCGGAAACGACCTGGTGGAGGAACAGCGAGACCTCGTCGAGCAGCCGCTCGGGCGACTTGGCCCCCTTGATGATGATCGAGCTGGAATAGCGTCGAAGCTTCTGCTCGTCGGCGGGGGTCAGGTCATGGCCGGTATAGACGATCACCGGCGGGAAGCTGTGAGCGCCGTCTTCCTGGCTCAGCGTCTCGAGCAGCGAATAGCCCGAGGCATCGGGCAGCGACAGGTCGAGCACCATGCAGTCGAAGGTCTGGCTGCGCAACATGTCGAGGCATTCCGCGGCGGTGCTGACGCCGACCGTCTCGACATCGTCGGTCTGGAGCAGCCGGGCGACGGCATCCTGCTGGACGACATCGTCCTCCACGATCAGCACGCGGCGCACCCGGCTGGCGGTACGCGCCTGCAGCCCCTGCAGCACCTCCGCGAGCAACTCGCGCTTGATCGGCTTGATGTGATAGCCGACCGCGCCGAGCGACAAGGCGGTATGGCTCTGGTCGGCGGCGGAGATCACGTGGATCGGGATGTGCCGCGTCGCGTCTTCCTGCTTCAGCCGATCGAGCACGATCAGCCCCGACTGGTCGGGCAGGCCGAGATCGAGCACCGCCGCGCTCGGCCGATGGGTGCGGGCGAGGTACAGCGCCTCGTCCGCGGTGGTAGCGATCAGGCACTGGAAGCCCAGATCGCGCGAGAGATCGCAGACGATCGCGGCGAAGACCGGATCGTCCTCGATCACCAGCAGGTGACGTCCGCCCGGCACCAGCGCGTCGCGGTCATCCTCCAGCTGCCAGTCCGCCGCGGTGGCGGAGCGGCGTGCCGTCGGCGCGGTCACCGGCGGCTGCGCGTCAACAGACGCTGCAGCGGCGGCAGGCGCGGAGGCCGGGACCTGGCGCGGCGCGACGGCGCCCGCGTCATAGCGAGCGGGAAGCGTGAGGGTGAAGGCGCTGCCCTCGCCGGGCCGGCTCTCCAGCGTGATGCGGCCGCCGAGCAGTCGCGCCAGCTCGCGCGAGATCGACAGGCCGAGCCCGGTGCCGCCATAGCGCCGGTTGATCGTGCCGTCGGCCTGGTGGAAAGCCTCGAAGATCAGCTGCTGCTGTTCGGGCGAGATGCCGATCCCGGTATCGCGCACGGTGAAGGCGATCGTATCGCCCTCAGCGCGCAATTCCAGCTGCACCGAGCCCTTCTCGGTAAACTTCAGCGCGTTGGACAGCAGGTTCTTGAGGATCTGCTCCAGCCGCAGCCGATCGGTTTCCATGGCGCGCGGCGCCGCCGCGTCGACCATGATGTCCAGCGCCAGCCCGCGCTGTTCGGCCACCGGCTGGAAAATCTGCCGCAGATCGGTCGCGAGCCGCGCCAGGCTCACCGGCTCGGGGCGGATGTCGACATGGCCGGCCTCGATCTTCGACAGGTCGAGAATGTCGTTGATCAGCGTGAGCAGGTCGTTACCCGAGGATTCGATCGTGCGGGCGAACTTCACCTGCTCGGCGGTGAGCGTCGCGGGCGCATTGTCCCCCAGCAGCTTGGCGAGGATGAGCAGCGAATTGAGCGGCGTGCGTAACTCGTGGCTCATGTTCGCCAGGAAGTCGCTCTTGTACTGGCTGGCCTGTTCCAGCGCGCGGGTCTTGGCGAGCAGCGCCGCGCCGCCCCGCTCCAGCTCGTCGCGCTGGTGCTCGAGCGCCTGGGCCTGTTCCTCCAACTGGCTGTTGGTCTGCTCCAGCTCGACCTGCTGCTGCTCCAGCATTGCCTGGGATTCGCGCAGCGCCCTGCCCTGCTCCTCCAGTTCCTCGTTGTTGACCTGCAGTTCCTCACTCTGCGTCTGCAGCTCGGCAGCCTGTCGCTGTGTCTCCTCCAGCGCGTCCTGCAGCCGCGCACGGAACCGGGCGGAGCGCAGCGCGACGCCGATCACCGGCGCGGCGCGCTCCAGCAATTCCAGCATCAGCGAATCGGTGGGATAGAAGAAGCCGAGCTCCAGCACTGCGTTCACCAGCTCGTCGGCCTTGGCGGGCACGATCAGCAGATGCCGCGGCTTGTCGCTGCCGAAGGCCGAGCCGATTTCGAGATAGTGATCGGGCACGTCGTCGAGCAGTATCGGCTTGCCCTCGGCGGCGACGCGCCCGAGCAGCCCCTCGCGCAGCCCGAAGCGCGCCGGCACATCGGCGTCGCCCGGCACGCCGAGAGTCGCGACCCGGTGGAACAGCCCTTCCTCGCCCTTGAACAGCGCGCCGGCCTGGAAGCCCAGCTTGTCCGCCAGATAGGCAAGCACCGCCTCGGCGATTTCCTCCACCGATCGGTCGCCGCGCACCGCGGCCGAAATGCCGAGCAGGCCGTTCTGCAGCCACTCTTCCCGCGCGCGGGCGCGGAGATTGCGCCGGAGCAGCAGGAAGATCATCAGCGTCAGCGCAGCGCCGATCAGGCTCGACACAATCGCGCCGGCGATGGCTGCGCTCGACGCCGCCGCCATGTCGTCCAGCCTTTCCTGGCGGAGCCGCCCCTCCTCCTGTGCCATCAGGGCGAGCTGGCCGCGGATCGCATCCATGCTGGCCTTGCCGCGATCGGTCTCCACGATCGCCAGCGCCTGGGCGAGTCCCTCGCGTCGGCGCACCTCGATAGTTTCCCGCAGTTCGGCCAGCTTGTTCTCGATCTGGCGACGCAGCCGGGCGATGTTCCCCTGCTGCACGATATTGTCGCTGACCAGCGCCTCGAGCCGGGTCAGCCGCTCGGGCAGCGTCTCGGTCGCCTTGGTATAGGGCTCGAGATAACTGCCCCCGGCGGTCAGCAGATAGCCGCGCTGGCCGGTCTCGGCGTCCTGCACAGTGGAGAGAAGCTCGTCGAGCGCGATCAGCACGGTGTGGCTGTGCCGGATCGCCGCATCGCTTTCGCGCAGCGCCACCACGTTGCGATAGGCCAGCCCGCCGCTGATCAGAAAGAAGGCGAGGCCGACCGCCAGCCCGACCGTCATCCAGACGGAACGGCCGCCGGAGCTACGCAATAAATTCCGACGCTTCATCCACTTGATCCCGATCATGGCCACGACAGCGGCATACCGCCCCGCCCCGCGAGAGCAAGGCCCCGAGGGCCAGGCAGGTCGTCGGGATGGCGCGTATCGCGCGCCGGGATGACGGCGCCGCAATGGCGCTATCGACCTCCACAACCTCCGTTCCGGATCAGCTTGGCATTTCCAAGGCCCGCACGCTGCGCGACCTAGGTTTGAACATAGCGGGAACCAACCGCAGCGTCTGTCGGTGGCCATTGCCGCTGCTCGGTGTCGGATGCACCGGAAGCGGTCGCAGCGAAGCGCGCCGGCGGCAGGCGGGAGGGAGGATGCGATGCGGACGTCCGAACCCATAGTGCCCGAGCCGGCGGTGCCGACGCGCCTTGCTCCCTCTCCCGCACATGCGGACGGCACCGCCTCCGACCAGACGATCGAGCGGCAGGCATTGGCCTTGCTGACGGGCGGGCTTCCGCTCATCGGCGGCGATCGGCCGTGGCGGGACGGCGTTCCGGGCGCAGGCGCTGGAGCAGCCGCATGGATCGAGTCCCTCGACCTGCGCCTCGCCATATCGATCGCCGAGACGCTGCTCGATGCGAGGGTCGCGCCGGCGCACCCGGTCATCGCGCGCACCATCGATCGCATCGCGCGGCGTTTTCCGGCCGAGGACGGCGCGCCGCGCAGGATCGCCGTCCGCTTCTGCGACCTGGAAGGCGACGAGCGGGCGCTGGCGGATGCGCTGCGCCTGTTCGCGCGGCTGAGCCGGCGCGATTGGATCTCCGCCCATATCGCGCCGCCGCTGGCGGTGCTGCTCACCTATGCGGAAGCGGACGGGACGATTCCCAGCTGGGCGCTGCCGGATGATGCCACGCCCGAGACGCTGGAGACGATCGCCTGCCTTGCCCATGCGCTCGCCTGCTGGGACGCGCGCCGATTTCTGGGCATGATCGTGGCAGCTGCGCGCTGGGTAGCGGACCGCCAGCGGCCCGATGGCAGCTGGCCCTCTGCTCGCGCCGACGACGGCGATCACGCCAGCTGGAAGGCGCTGCGGCTGCTCGGCGCGGCGATGCCGAATCACCCCGTCGTGGCAGGCGCCGCGCGCCAGTTGCGCGCGCGGCAGCACCCCGGCGCCGGTTGGGGTGCGAACGGCAGCGAACCGCACGCCACGGCGCTGGCGATCCTCGCGCTGCGGGCGGCGCGCACCGACATGCCCGAGCCGCTGTGCGCCTCGGCACGCGCCATACTCGCCGGAGCGGCGCGCGGCTGGTCCGATCCATCCGGCGCACAGGCGGCGATGCCGATCGACACCTTCAGGACCGCGATGTTCGTGCTGAAGGCCTGGCAGGCGCTGCAGCCCCCTGCGTCCCCGCGCTGACCCCGTCAAATCCCAGAGGAGACGTTCACCGAAATTTATCGCTATTTCGGCAAACCAGGCAATGAAACCAATGCAAAAGCTTGGAAAGAGAGGAGCCTATATGCCGAAATGTGCACTCTTGCTGTCCGCCGGCGTTCTTGCGCTCGCAACGCCGGCAGCGGCGCAGGATTTGCGCGGCTCGGCCGCCAACACGCCGGCGGATGCCGAGGCGGATTCGCCCAACACCACCGACATCGTCGTCACGGCGACGCGCCGCTCCGAACGCCTTTCGAACGTGCCGATCGCAGTGTCCGCCTTCGGCCAGGCGGCGCTGCAGAATTCGGGGGCGACCGACATCCGCCAGATGACGCAGATCGCCCCGTCGCTGCTCGTTTCCTCCACCGGTTCGGAGGCCAATGCCGCCGCCCGCGTCCGCGGCATCGGCACGGTCGGCGACAATCCGGGCCTCGAAAGCTCGGTCGCGGTGTTCATCGACGGCATCTATCGCAGCCGCACCGGCTCCGGCCTCAACGACATGGGCGAGATCGAGCGGATCGAGGTGCTGCGCGGGCCGCAGGGCACGCTCTCCGGCCGCAATTCCTCGGCGGGCGCGATCAGCATCTACACCAAGGTCCCAGAATTCAGGTTCGGCGGGTTCGCCGAGGCGACCTATGGCAATTTCGACGCCGTCCGCCTCTCCGGCGCGCTGACCGGCCCGCTGGTGAAGGACGTGGTCGCTTTCCGCGTGGACGGCGTCTATTCCAAGCGCGACGGCTATCTGCACGACGTCGTCAACGACACCGACTATAACGATCGCAACCGCTATTTCGTCCGCGGCCAGCTGCTCTTTACGGTCAATCCCGATCTCGGTATCCGCCTGATCGCCGATTACACCCGCCGCAACGAGAAATGCTGCGGCGCCGTCTACATGGACACGCGCGAGAAGCTCGATCCCACGCCCGGCGTGCCCGGCGACTTCGCGATCAACCCGGCGGGCAATCGCACCACCGCGATCCTGCGCAGCCTGGGCGGCGTGCTGCCCAGCGAAGGCGCTCCCTATAACCGGCAGATCGCGCAGACCCGCGGCCGCGCCTATGCCAATCTCACCACCGACTATGGCCTCTCGGCGCGCGTCCGCTGGAACCTCGGCGCGACCCAGCTGACCTCGCTCACCGCCTATCGCGAGTACAAGTCGGCGGGCGCCGGCGATGTCGATTACGGCAATGTCGACATCGCCTACCGCCCCAATGACGGCAATGCCTATCGCCAGTTCCACAC
>JAPJRE010000223.1 GCA_030824725.1 Sphingomonas sp. | reverse complement strand
GGAGAGCATCAAGCGCTTCCGCAGCGGCTATCGCGACCGCTTCGGCGCCACCGCGACGGGCGACCCGCTCTACCAGGCGATCAGCGAGGGGCGTCGTCTCGCCGGCATGGAGCATTGGCTGCCGCTGTTCGAGGAGCGGCTGGAGACGTTGTTCGATCACCTGCCCGATCATGCCGTCATCGTCCGCGACAGCGGTGCGCCCGCCGCCGCCGAGCAGCGTTTCGAGGCGATCAAGGACTATCAGGACAACCGGATCAAGGCGCAGTCGGCCGATCCCGGCAGCTACCGCCCGCTCAAGGCCGGCGACCTCTATCTGCTCGCCAAGGATTGGCAGGCGCAGGTCGACGCGCAGCCGATGCACCTCGCGACACCGTTCCACGAGCCCGAATCTACCCATGTCGTCGAGTTCGGCGTCGACGGGCCGCGCGACTTCGCGCCGGAACGCGCCGCCGGCAGCAACGTCTATGAAGCGGTGGTCGCGCACCTCAAGGCGGTACGGAGCCAGGGCAAGAAGGCGGTGCTCGCCAGCTATTCGATCGGCGCGCGCGAGCGACTGAAGGGACTGCTCGAGGATCACGGCCTGACCGGCGCGGTGCCGGTCGATGGCTGGCAGCCCGCACTCGGCGTCGCCAATCCGAACGGCAGCGGGCTGCAGGTCGCGCTGCTCGTGCTGCCGCTCGACCATGGCTTCACCACGCCAGACGTCGCGGTGCTCACCGAGCAGGACATGCTCGGTGACCGGCTCGTCCGCCGCGCCAAACGCCGCAAGAATACCGACGCCTTCCTCCAGGAACTGGCAACGCTCTCGCCCGGCGACCTCGTCGTCCATCTCGACCACGGCATCGGCCGCTATGAGGGGCTGACCCAGATCCCGGTGCAGAAGGCGCCGCACGATTGCGTCGCGCTCGAATATGCCGGCGGCGACAAGCTCTACGTGCCGGTCGAGAATCTCGAAGTGCTGAGCCGCTACGGCTCGGGCGAGGAAGGGGCGACGCTCGACCGTCTGGGCGGCGAGGCCTGGCAGCGCCGCAAGGCGCGGATGAAGGAGCGGATCCGCGAGATCGCGGGCGAGCTGATCGCCACCGCCGCCCTGCGCGCCACCCGCGGCGCCGAGATCGCCGAGCCCGATCATGGCGGCTACGCCGCCTTCGTCGATCGCTTCCCCTTCGAGGAAACCGACGACCAGGATCGCGCGATCGGCGACGTGCTGGGCGACCTAGCCGCGGGACGGCCGATGGACCGGCTCGTCGTCGGCGATGTCGGCTTCGGCAAGACCGAGGTCGCGCTGCGTGCCGCCTTTGTCGCGGCGATGGCGGGCATGCAGGTGGCGGTGGTGTGCCCCACCACCCTGCTCGCCCGCCAGCATTACAACAACTTCAAGACGCGCTTCGAAGGCTTCCCGCTCGAGATCGGCCGCCTCTCGCGCCTCGTCACCGCGGGCGAGACCAAGAAGGTGAAGGACGGGCTCGCCGCCGGCACGATCGACATCGTCGTCGGCACCCATGCGGTGCTGGCGAAGAATATCGACTTCAAGCGGCTCGGCTTGGTCATCGTCGACGAGGAGCAGCGCTTCGGCGTCACCCACAAGGAGCGGCTGAAGGCGCTCAAGACCGACGTCCACGTCCTCACCCTCACCGCCACGCCGATCCCGCGCACGCTGCAGATGGCGATGAGCGGGCTGCGCGAACTGTCGGTGATCCAGACCCCGCCGGTCGATCGCTTGGCGGTGCGCACCTATGTGATGCCCTGGGATCCGGTGGTGCTGCGCGAGGCGTTGCTGCGCGAACATTATCGCGGCGGACAGAGCTATTTCGTCACCCCGCGCATCGCCGACCTGCCCGAGATCGAGGAGTTCCTCCGCAACGAGGTGCCCGAGGTCCGCTATGTCGTCGCGCACGGCCAGATGTCGCCGACCGAAGTCGAGGAGCGGATCTCCGCCTTCTACGACCGCAAGTTCGAGGTGCTGGTCTCGACCACCATCGTCGAGAGCGGCCTCGACATTCCGAGCGCCAACACGCTTATCATCAACCGCGCCGACAAGTTCGGCCTCGCCCAGCTCTACCAGTTGCGCGGCCGAGTCGGCCGGGCCAAGACGCGCGCCTATGCCTATATGACCACCCCGCCCCAGCGGCAGATGACCGAGGCGGCGGAAAAGCGGCTCAAGGTGCTGTCCGACCTGGAGAGCCTGGGCGCGGGCTTCCAGCTCGCCAGCCACGATCTCGACATCCGCGGCGCGGGCAACCTGCTCGGCGACGAGCAGTCGGGGCATATCAAGGAAGTCGGCTACGAACTCTACCAGTCGATGCTGGAAGAGGCGATCCTCGACGCCAAGGCCGGGGGCCTGCGCGACGAGAGCCGGCCCAAGGACCTGTCGCCCCAGATCACCGTCGACGCGCCGATCCTCATCCCCGAGGACTATGTCCCCGATCTCGACCTGCGCATGGGCCTCTACCGCCGCCTGAACGAGATCGAGGATACCGACGGCATCGAGAGCTTCGCCGCCGAGCTGATCGACCGCTTCGGCAAGCTGCCCGAGGCGACCGACAATCTGCTGCGCCTCATCGAGACCAAGCTCAACGCCAAGAAGGCGTGCATCGCCAAGCTCGACCTGGGGCCGAAGGGCGCGCTGGTGTCGTTCCACAACGACCATTTCCCCAACCCCGCCGGGCTGATCGCCTATGTCGAGAAGCTGGGCGAAACCGCGCGGCTGCGGCCGGACATGAAGCTGGTGATCAACCGCGCCTGGGCGAACCCGGCGGCGCGGCTGCACGGCGCGCTCCAGCTCTCCCGCGGCCTCGCACGCGCCGCAGGCTGAACCGCCTCAGCTGCTGTGATCGGCGACGATCTTCCACCCGCCGGCTTCGTGATGCAGCACGACGCTGGTGGGGCCGGAAGCGCTGTGCCCGTCCGGATAGCGTAGTGTGTAGCGCCCGATGTACAGCGCATAGTCGCGCCCGAGCGGGCGATAGTCGAGCCGCTCGATCGTCAGCGTGCCGCGCTTGGCCGGATCGGCGAAGTCATATTTGGCCTGGTAGCGGGCCTTCATCGCCGCCCTGCCGCGCACCAGCCCTTCGCCTGTGACGAAGCTGGTGCTCGGATCGTCCGAATAGACTGCCATGAAGCGATCGATATCGCCGGCATTCCAGCCGGACACGCTCTGCGCCATTGCCGTATCGACGGCCTCGGCTTCTACATCTGCGCCGATCAGCAGAAGTGCCAGCAACATCCCCATCCCCTTTCCCGCGTGAAACTTGTTCTCCTTCGCACGGCATTTTCGAACCGCGCAACTTCCAACTCCTGCAAATCTTCATCAACGTGCCGAGAACAAATACTTCGTCTAGGCGGTTAGCCGTCCCGCACCGGAATTCTACTTAGCCGCACCACCTGTCCCTCGGGCCATACTATGATGCGTAAGATCGGCTTGCCGCATGCCCGGCAGCCGCACCGGCAGGTTAGGAAAGGATGCGCCCCGTGCCCGAACAGATGAAGTCGCGGCTCAGCTTCATGGAGATGGACGAAACCCAGCGCAACACGCTGCGTGCCACCCAGCCATGGGTCGAGGCGACGCTGGGCGATGCGCTCGATCGCTTCTACGCGCGCGCCTCCGCCACGCCCGAAACCGCCAAATTCTTCCGCGACCAGGCGCATATGGCGCGCGCCAAGGCGGCGCAGGAAAAGCATTGGGCGCGGATCGCCGCCGGCGACTTCAACCAGGATTATCACGCCAGCGCCCGCCGCATCGGCGCCACCCATGCCCATATCGGTCTCGAACCGCGCTGGTATGTCGGCAGCTATGCGATCGTGCTGCAGGGGCTGATTTCCGGCGTCCACCGCTTCAACAATCCGCTCAAGCGCCTGCTCCGCCTGTTCCGCGGGCCCAGCACCGAAAAGGCGACGATCGCGCTGGTCAAGGCTGCGTTGCTCGACATGGAAGTATCGCTGTCGATCTATTTCGAGGAGGCCCAGGCCGAGCGCGAAGCCGCGGTCACCGCTTTCGAGAACGCGCTGACCGCACTGGCCGAAGGCGACCTCACCAACGAACTGAGTGGCCTGCCGTCGAGCTTCGCCGCGCTCGAGAAGAGCTACAACAAGACGCTCGACCGCATCCGCGAGATGATCGGATCGGTCAGCGACGGCACGATGCGGATCCGCTCGGGCATCAACGAGATTTCGCAGGCGGCCGAGGATCTGTCGCGCCGCACCCAGGGCAATGCCGCGAGCCTGGAAGAGACCACCGCTGCCGTCTCGCAGATGGATGCGCGCTTCCGCTCCACCGCCGAGGCCGCGCGCCACACCGTCACCCGCGCCGACCAGGCGATTTCGACGGTCAGCCAGGGCCGCGCCATCGCGGAAGAAGCCTCGCAGGCGATGGGCCGCGTGTCGGAAGCCGCCAAGGGCACCGACAGCGTCATCGAAGGCCTGGACAAGATCGCCTTCCAGACCCGCGTTCTCGCGATGAACGCCGCCGTCGAGGCCGGCCGCGCCGGCGAGGCCGGTCGCGGCTTCGCGGTCGTCGCCGATCTCGTTTCGGCGCTGGCGATGCGCGCCGAGGAAGAGGAGGGACGCGCCCGCGAACAGCTCACCATGACGCAGGCGGAGATTGTCGTCGCAGTGGACGCGGTGCAGAAGGTCGACGGTGCGCTCGCCAATATTTCGGGCGATGTCAGCCAGGTCCACGACCTGCTCGGCAGCATGGCGACCGACAATGGCGCTCAGTCGACGGCGATCAGCGAGATTTCCAACGCCGTCGGCGCGATGGACCGCGCGACGCAGCAGAATGCCGCGATGGTCGAGCAGACCTCGGCCGCCGCGCAGAACCTCGCCAACGAGGTAAGCGATCTCGCCAACCTCGCCTCGCAGTTCCGCACCGAAAAGGCGGGATCGCGCTTCGGCGGCTATCGCCCGCTGCCGGCCGCGGCGGTGCCTGCCCTCACCCGCCCCGATCTCTGATCTGGGCGGCGGCGCTCACCAGTCGCGCACCAACGTGGCGAGCGCCGGCACGTCGATCGGCGGCGAGCACAGGAAGCCCTGGAAATATTGGCAGCCTTCCTTGGCCAGCAGGTCCAGCGCCGCCTCGGTCTCGACGCCTTCGGCCACCACCGCCAGGCCGAGCGACCGCGCCATGTCGATCACCCCACGCACCACGATCCGGTCGCGCGGCGAGCCGGTGATCTCGTTGGACAGCTTCTTGTCGATCTTGAGATAGTCGAGCGGCAGTGCCTTTAGATAGGCGAGGCTCGAATAGCCGGTGCCGAAATCGTCGATCGCCACACGGCACCCCGCCGTGCGCAGGCCGGAGAGCAGCGCCGCCGCCTCGCTCAGATCCGCCATGATACCGCTTTCGGTGATCTCCAGCGTCAGCCGCTGGCGGGGAAAGCCGGTGGCATCCACCCAGCGCAGCAGGCTTTCGCCGAAGCCGGGCCGCCCAACATCGCCGGCGGTGACGTTGATCGACAGCCGCAGGCTGCCCAGCGAGCGCGGCCAGTGCGCGGCGATGGTCAGCGCCCGGCGCTGGACATGCTCGCTCAGCACCCCGGAGAGCCCGGCACGCTCCGCCGCGGCGAACAGCGGCTCGGCGCCGATCTCGCCATGCTGCGGATGCTGCCAGCGGGCGAGCGCCTCGACGCCCGTGATCTGGCCCGTCGCCACCGCAACCTGCGGCTGGAACAGCACCCCGATCTCGCCGCGCTCGATCCCGCGGCGCAAGTCACCGATCAGCGATTCGATCGACGGACCGCTGCCCGGGCGCGCCGCGCCTTCGCCGAGCAGCGTCTCGCTCGCCCGCCGCAAAAGGCTCGCCGCGCCGTCCCCGGCGACGCTCTCGGTCAGCACCACCTTGGCGCCGAGGTGCACCAGTTCGCCCGCCGCGACGAACGGCCGGGCCAGCGCCTCCTCGATCCGCCGCGCTGTGGTACGCAGCGCGGGCGTGCCGGGGTCCACCGCAGCGGCGAGGAAATCCGATCCGCCGATCCGCGCCACCACCACATCGGCGCCGAGCGTCTCGCGCGCAGCCTCGGCTAGGCGACGAGAGACACCGCGCAGCAGCTCGTCGCCGGCCGGGCGGCCATAGGCGGTGTTGATCGTGTCGAACCGGGTGAGGCCGACCAGCACCAGGCCGATCCGCTGCCCCTTCTCCATCGCCCGATCGATCCAGCGCCGCGCGCTCGGCGCATCGCGCGCGCCGGTCAGCACGTCGCGCACCGCCGCGCCCGCGTCCGGGGTCATCCCCAGCGGTTCGACCAGCGCGTCGACACAGCCGCTTTCGGCGTCATATTGAAGATGCTGCACCACCCGGCCCTTGCCGGGCAGGTCGTGGGCAAAGGCCGTCGATCCCGCCTCGCGCAATCGCCGTAGCGCCGCCCAGGCGAGCCGCCGGTCCGAAAGCGGCAGGCGCGCGAACAGCGCGCGCGGCCCCGGCGCCTCGGGCAGATCCAGCAGTTGCGCGAGAGCAGGGGTAAGCTCGACCGAACCCGATGCCGGATCGAACCGCCAGCCGAGCGGATTGGACGTGCTCGTCCCCTGCCCCGCCCAGCCCGAGAGTCGCTCGACATAGCGCTCGGCGAATCGGATCGCATGGGCGATCGCGGCGGAGGACATCGGGCTGCCCAGGAAATGCGTCGCGCCTGCATCGTAGAAACGGCCCATGTGCACCG
>JAPJRE010000222.1 GCA_030824725.1 Sphingomonas sp. | reverse complement strand
GGTATAGCCACCGCTGATCGTCCAGTTGTCGGTCATCTTGCCGGCCAGCTCGACCTCGAAGCCGCGCGACGTGGTGTCGAGGCCGCTATAGTAGCTGCTGCCCGGCTGGCCGGGATCGCCGGGGCCGAAGGTGCCCGCGAAAGTCGCCAGGTTCTTCTGCTTGGCGCGGAACAGCGAGGCGGTGGCGTAGAGCCGTCCGCCGAACCATTCGGTCTTGAGGCCGCCCTCGATGCTGGTGCCGGTCACCGGGGCGAGCCGGCGGCCGGTCCGGTCCACTTCGATCTGCGGATTGAAGATGTCGGTATAGCTTGCGTAGAACGAGATGTTCTTGGTCAGGTCGTAGGTCAGCCCGGCATAGGGGCTGACGCGGCTGTTCTTGCGATACTGGTCGGCGCCATAGGAATATCCGGTCGACTTCAGCCAGGTCGCGCTGCCGCCGGCCACTGCCTTGAGCCGATCGGTGACGTTGAGGTGCGCGGCCCCGTACGCCCGCGTGACCTCGGTGCGGCTGTCGGCCTCCAGCGTGATCGGCCCGGTGCCGGGATCGGCGATCACCGCGCTCGAAAGGTTCGGCACGGCGGGATAAACAACATAGTTGTTGCCGGTGCCTTGCCACTGGCGGTTGTCGAGCCGGCCGGTCGAGACGCCGAACGCCAGTTGGTGCTCGCGGCCGAACAGGTGGAGCGGGCCCGAGGCAGTGAGGTCGCCCAGATACTGGTCGGTCTCGGACGGATAGGCGCCGACCTGGCCCGCGATCCCGAGCCCGGTCGCCTTGTCCGGCGCGCCGAAGGCGTACAGCAGCCGCGCCTGCTGCTTGTTGTTGCTATAGGTGAACACGCCCTTGGCCTGCCAGCCCTTGCCCAGGTCATAGGCGAGTTCGCCAAAGGCGCGCTGGTCGGTGGTGTCCCAATAGGTCCAGGGCGCCGAGGTGGTCGCCGAGCGCGCATAGGGAATGCGGCTGCCATCGGTATAGGTGAGCGGCAGCGCGCCCCACAGCACGCCGTCGGCATCATTATCCTGGCGGCTGTAGCCGACCGTGGCGGTGAGCTGCGGCGTCACCTTCCAGTCGGCGATCAGCCCGTACACATTGCGGTTGACGTGGTTGTAGTCGAGATAGCTGTCGCGCTGCTCATGCGCATAGATCGCACGAACGCCCACCGTCTCGGTGACCGGCACCGAGACATCGGCCTCGCCGCGCCAGCGGTTCCACGAACCCGCCTGCGCGGTGGCCGTCGCCTGCAGCGTGTCGGTCGGGCGCTTGCGGACATAGTTGATCGTGGCCGACGGGTTGCCCACGCCGGTCATCAGCGCATTGGCGCCGCGGATCGCCTCCACCCGCTCGAACAGCGCGGTGTCGAGGTCGCCATATTGGATGCCATAGGGCAGCGGCAGGCCGATGCCGTCGACCTGGAAGCTGGTGATGTCGAAGCCGCGCGAATTGTAATAGGTCCGGTCGCTCTCGACGCGCTCGACGTTGATGCCGACGGTCTGGTCGAGCAGGTCGTTGATGTTGGTGAGCTGGAAATCCTGGATCCGCGCCTGATCGATGATCGTGATCGACTGCGGCGTCTCGCGCGGGGTGAGCGTCAGGCCCGTCGCGCTGCGCGAGGGCTGGGTGGCCACGCCGGTGACGACAATCTGGCTCTGCTGGTCGTCGCCGTCCGCAGCACCGTCCGTGCCCGCGATGGCTACGCCGGGCAGGGCGAACAGCGCGGTGGTGAGCAAGGCGGTGCGCAGCGACAAATGCATGATCCAGCTAATCCCTTTGGGTCTCGTTGTGTGGGCGAGCCTTTAGGGACACTGAATATTGCGAGTCAATCGCATTATCAAACTTCGGCGCGGAATCTGCCTTAGCGAAGGCCGCGCGCGATCCGCAGGACGTAGCTGATCACTTCGGCCACGGCGGCGTAGTGCTCCACCGGGATGGGCTGGTCGAGTTCGGCGCTGGCGTAGAGCGCGCGGGCGAGGGGGCGGTTCTCGACGAGCGGGATGTTGTGCTCGGTGGCGATCTCGCGGATCTTGAGCGCGATCGTGTCGACGCCCTTGGCCACCACCACCGGCGCGCCCATGCTGCCATGGTCGTACTGGAGCGCGATGGCATAGTGGGTCGGGTTGGTGATGACCACGCTGGCCTTGGGTACGTTGGACATCATTCGGCTGCGCGAACGCTGCATCTGCATGGCGCGGATCTTGCCCTTGATCTTCGGGTCGCCCTCGCTCTGCTTGTATTCGTCCTTCACTTCCTGAAGGCTCATCCGCATGCGCTTCATGAACGAGCGGCGCTGCCAGACGAAGTCGAACAGCGCGAGGGCGCCGACCAGCGTCGCGATCGGGCGGAGCATGGCATCGACGATGTCGCTCGCCGCGCTGCCTGCATCGACCAGGTCGGCGCCGACCAGCCGGTCGATCGTCGCGGCGTGCGGCCAGGCGATGGCGGCGGCGATACCGCCGACCAGGCAGAGCTTTGCGAAGGTCTTGAGGAACTCGACCAGCGCCTGCTTGCCGAACATGCGCTTGGCGCCGTTCATCGGGTTGAGCTTGTTCCACTTCGGCTTGACCCGCGACCAGCTGACCATCGGTCGGCCCTGGAGCACGCCGCCGAGGATCGCGAAGCCGAACAGCGCCGCGAGGATCGGCGCCAGCGCGATGCCGACCGCACCGAACATCCCGGTGGCGAAGTTCTGCGCGCCGTCCGGCTCCATCCGGAAATCGTCGGCGCCGCCCCACAGGCGGACGAACAGGTTGCCGAACTGCTGGATCGTGTAGGTGCCGAGGCCGCCCATCACCACCAGCGCTGCGACGAACATCGCGGCATGGCGCATTTCCGGCGCCATCGGCACGTCGCCGCGTTTGCGCGCGTCCTCGAGCTTCTTGTCGGTAGGTTCCTGGGTCTTGTCGTCCGAATCATCGCCGCCGCCTGCCATCACCAGCCCTTTTGCAGCACGTCACCCATGGTCTGGGCGAAGAAGGTGAGCATGGTGCCGATGGTGGTGATCATCAGCGCGGTGCCGAGCAGCAGGTTGAGCGGCTGGGCGATGAAGAAGACCTGGATCGCCGGGGCGACGCGGGCGGCAAGGCCGAGCGCGACGTTGAAGACGATGCCGTAGACGAGGAACGGCGCGGCAAGGCTGATGCCCAGCGTCATCGAGCGGCCGATCGCCTCGATCGCCAGCTCGGCGAAATCGTGCATCGGCGGCATGCCGCCGATCGGGAAGGTCTGGTAGCTGTGAACGATCGCGCCCAGCCACAGGTGATGCACCTGCATGCCCATGCACACGAGCGCGGCGACGATGCCAACCAGCTTCGACAGGATCGGCGCCTGGCCGGACTGCGAGGGATCGAAGATCACTGCCGAGGAAAGGCCGATCTGAAGGCTCATCAGCGAGCCGGCCATCGAGATGGCGAAGAACAGGATCTTGACGATCATCCCCATGGCGAGCCCGGTGATCAGCTCGGTCACCAGGATCGCGGGGAGCACGGCGCCCGCCTGCACGGCGGCGCGGGCGGGTTCGCCAATCAGGCCGTAGAGCGCGAACGACATGGCGAAGGCGATGAACAGGCGGATGCGGCCGGGAATCGCGTCTTCGCCGAAGACGGGGAGCAGCATCAGCACCGCCCCGACCCGCGCGAAGACGATGAAGAAGGCCGAGACCTGCAACGCGAGATCGGGGGGTACGTTCATCCGTGGATGATCATGTCGCTGATCTTGGCCATGAACTCGCCAAGCGCCTGCCCGATGGTGGGCAGCATCAGCAGGAACACCAGCCCCATCGCGACCAGCTTGGGGACGAAAGTGAGGGTGGTTTCCTGGATCTGGGTAAGGGCCTGGAGCAGGCCGACGAACACGCCGACGATCAGCGACGTCAGCAGCAGCGGCCCGACAACGGTGAGAATCAGCATCAGCGCGGATTCGGTGAGGCTGATCAGCTGCGCGGGCGTCATGTCGCGGCGCGCCTTCGTCAGATCTGCATGCGCATGATATCGGAATACGCGCTGACCACGCGGTCGCGCACGGCGACCATGGTGTCGAGCGCGGTCTCGGCCGCACCGATCGCGGTGACGACGTCGATCAGATCGCCCTTGCCGGCGACCTGCTTGGCCGAGGCGGCCTCGGCGCTGCGCAGCTTGTCGGCGGTGCCGCCGACCAGATTCTCCACCATCGCGCCGAAGCCCGAGGGCTGATCGCCGCCGATTTCATTGCCGCCGGCGGCCTTGCTGAGCGTATTCCCGATCGACGCGACCCGGCCATAGGCCTTGCTGGCGTCCAATGCTCCGATGGACATGATCCGAATTCCTTACTTGAGCAGATCGATGGTGCGCATCGTCAGGCTCTTGGCCGCTTCGATGGCGTTGAGATTGGCTTCGTAGCTCCGCTGCGCGGCCTTCATGTCGGCGCTCTCGATGAGGCCGTTGACGTTCGGCTTGAGCACATAGCCCTGCGCGTCCGCCGCCGGGTGGCCCGGCTGGTAGACCTTGGTGAAATCCGACCGGTCGCCCTGGATCGATTTCACCTTCACGCCGGTTGCGCCGCTCGCGCGATCCACCGCCGCCTGGAAGCTGATGACCTTGCGACGATAGGGATTGCCGCCCGGGGTATCCGCGACGGAATCCTGGTTCGCGAGGTTCTCCGCAATCGTGCGCATCCGCAGCGACTGCGCACGCAGACCCGAGGCGGAAACGCCCAGCGAAGCATCCAAATCCATTGTTGATCCTCCACGAGCCTGAAATCGGCCCACGCCCTCATTGTAGGCAAATTTTGCCGGGCTGGGCGCGGGGGGGCGGAAAAAAGGTTCCTATAAGTCAGGGGGAAAGGGAGACGCATGTCGGTACTCGATGGAATCATGATCGAAATGTCGGTGGTGCTCGGTTCGACCGAAGTGCCCGTCCGGCAGATCCTGCAGATGAGCCGAGGGGCGATGATCCCGCTCGATTGCGGGCAGGACGATCCGAGCATGGTCTATGTCAACGGCGAGCTGGTCGCGCTGGGGCGCATCCTCGTCGACGGCGAGGTCATGTCGCTCGAAATTTCTGAACTCGTGAAGAAGCAGCGCCACTGATGGACCTTTTGTCGATGCTGCGTACGCTGGGCGCGTTGGGCCTGGTGTTGGGGATGCTGGCAACGGCTTTGTGGATTGTTCGTCGTTATGATCTGAAGTTGCCGGGCCGCGTGACCGGCGGGGGACGCAAGCGGGTGGAACTGGTCGAGCGGTTGGCGGTGGACGCCAAGCGTTCGGTCGCGTTGATCCGTCGCGACGGGTGCGAGCACCTGATCTTCATCGGCCCCGAGGGCCATGCCACGATCGAAACCGGAATCGTCGCGCCGCCGCCGCCGGTGGCGGAAGCGACTGCGGCTGCCGAAGGTGCCGCCAAGATCGAGGACGATCTGGCGGTGCTCAAGGCGGGGGTCACCAAGCTTGCCGGCAAGCTCGATTTCAAGGCGATGGTGGAGCGGGTTCGCCCGGACGCCACCCCGTCGGCCGAGGTTGCGCCCGAAGTGCCTGCGGAAGCACCCGCGGCCGAGCCTGCGCCGGTCCAGCCGCTGGCAGCGAACGACGCCGAGCCGGATGCGACGTCCGAAGCGGACGCCGAGGCCGACACCGACACCGACACCGAGGCTGACACCGACACCGACACCGAGGCTGACACCGAAGCCGAGGCGGCGACCGCCGCTGCGGGACGCGGCGCCCGTTCGCGTGCCCGTGCGCAGTCTCGCACGCGCGTCCCGCGCGATACCACGCGCTGGAACAAGCGCGCGGTGCGTGAGGCTCTTAATGGGTAAACTGCTTGCCGCGGCCGCACTGCTGATCGTGCTGCCGGTCGCGGCGCACGCGCAAGCCGTTGCGCCCGCCGCCCAGGCGGCGGCGCAGGGCGCGACCATCAGCATCGGCGGGGAGGGGCCGCTTTCGGCCAAGGCCATCCAGCTGGTGTTGATGCTGACCGTGCTCAGCCTGGCTCCCGGCCTGCTGATGACGGTGACTAGCTTCACCCGCATGGTGGTGGCGCTCTCCCTGCTGCGCACCGGCATCGGTACGCCGGGCGTGCCGCCGAACCCGGTGATTATCAGCCTTGCGCTGTTCCTCAGCTTCTTCGTGATGGCGCCCACCTTCGAGAAGGCGTGGAACGAAGGGGTCGAGCCTTATACCAAGGGCAAGCTGACCGAAGTGGCGGCATTCGAGAAGACCAGCGAGCCGTTCCGCCAGTTCATGCTCGGCCAGGTGCGCGACAGCGATCTCAAGCTGTTCGCTGACCTCGCCAACAAGAAGATCGCGACGCGTGCCGACACGCCGCTGACCACGCTGGCGCCGGCTTTCATGATCTCCGAACTGCGCCGCGCGTTCGAGATCGGCTTTCTGTTGCTGCTGCCGTTCCTGGTGATCGACCTGGCGGTGTCCGCGGTGCTGATGGCGATGGGCATGATGATGCTTCCGCCGACGACGATCGCGCTGCCGATGAAGATCATCTTCTTCGTGCTGGTCGATGGCTGGGCACTGGTCGCCGGCTCGCTGGTGAAGAGCTTCACGCATTGAGCCAATTTCACCCCTCCCGCTTGCGGGAGGGGAAGGGGGAGGGTGTGTTGTGGAGGCTCTTTCTGCGACGGTGTCGTCCGCTAACCTCATTCCCCCTCCCCTAACCCCTCCCGCAAGCGGGAGGGGGACTT
>JAPJRE010000221.1 GCA_030824725.1 Sphingomonas sp. | reverse complement strand
CCCCTGACCCTCGGCCCCGATCAGGCGCTGTTCCGCGATCTCTCCGGCGTCTCCACGCCCGTAGCCGCAAGCGCCGGCAAGGTAAGCTTCCGCGAGGCAGCCCTGTTCACCCATCGCGGCCTCTCCGGTCCGGCGATCCTGCAGGTCTCGTCCTATTGGAAACACGGTGAGTCGATCACCATCGACTTCCTGCCCGAGCAGCACAAGGGCTGGCTCCGCGACGCCAAGCGGACCGAACCCCGCCTGGGCCTCCGTGCCCTGCTGAACCGCCAGCTGCCCGATCGGCTCGCCACCACCCTGGCCGAACGCATCGCGCTGCCCAGCGAGCTCGGCAATTGCCGCGACGCGCTGCTGGAACAGGCGGAGGCGCAGCTGGCCGGCTGGCGCTTCACCCCCAACGGCAGCGAGGGCTTCGCCAAGGCCGAGGTGACCGTCGGCGGAATCAGCACCGCCGACCTCTCCTCGCAGACCATGGAAGCGCGGAGAGTGCCCGGCCTCTACGCAATCGGCGAGGCAGTGGACGTCACCGGCTGGCTGGGCGGCTACAACTTTCAATGGGCATGGTCGAGCGGCTGGGCGGCGGCGCAGGCGATATAAGATCACATCTCTGTTGCGCGAACGGCACGCCAGACCCTGGAAAGTTGCTTAACACCCCGTTTTCGTTTGCAAAGCTTGCGCCGCTTCGGCCAAACTTGCGGGTAGGGGCAATTATCTTGTTGTTCCTGGGGGGACATTTCGAGTCGAATGAGAGTCAGGTGCGTTTTGGCAGCTGCCGTATTGGCCTGCCCTGTCACCGCGTTCGCACAGCAACAGCCTGACCCGGCCTCAGGCGCCCCCGGCGCGCCGCCCGCCGCGGGGGTGCTGGTCTATGGCCCCGAATTCTTCGCCAACACGGCGCTGCCGACCGCGCTGGACATGGTACAGCGGCTGCCGGGCTTCACGCTCGACGTGGGCAATGGCGATGCGCGCGGCATCGCCGGCAATACCGGCAATGTGCTGATCGACGGCAAGCCGCCCGCCTCCAAGACCGATGGGCTGGGCGAGATCCTCCGCCGGATCAGCGCGGGCAGCGTCGCCAGGATCGAGCTGATCCGCGGCGGCGCGCCGGGCATCGACATGCAGGGGCGCGCGGTGATCGCCAACGTCGTGCTCAAGCGCACCGCGGCGACCGAGAAGCTGATCCACTTCCAGAGCTATATCTACCGCGACGGCTATGTCGGCCCCGACGTAACGCTGCAATATGCCCGGCGCGACGGCGATCACCGCGACGAAGTCTCGCTGGAAGTGCTCAGCGATCGCACGAGTTATACCAATCACGGCATCCGCACCCGCGAGGATGCGGCGGGGAAGCTGCTCCAGCGCCACAGCCTCGAGCAATGGGACCGCGACCGCACCGCCACGCTGCGCGCCTCGCTGCAGCGCGCGGTCGGCGGCGGGCTCCTGGCGGTCAACGCCCGCGCCGACTATTTCGACTATCCGACCAGCCTGACGGTCACGCTGCTGGAAGGCACGGGCAGCAGCGGCCGGGCGACCGACGTTACCCATCAATGGAAGGGCGAGCTGGGCGCCAACTGGACCAAGGCGCTGGGCGACAAGGGCGAGGTGGAACTGATCGGGCTGCAGCGCCTGGGCCACACCGGCTATGATTCCACCACCAATGGCGGCGGCTTCGTCTACACCTTCGGGCAGCAGTCCCGGAACGGCGAGTCGATCTTCCGGCCGATCCTGCGCTACAAGCCCGGCAAGGCGCTGTCGCTGGAGGGCGGCGGCGAGATCGCCTACAACTTCCTCGACAATCGCACCGCCTATGCCGAACAGGGTGTGCCGGTGCCGCTGCCGGACCAGAAGGTGTTCGTCAGCGAAGTGCGCGGCGAACTGTTCGTGCTGGCGCGCTGGCAGCCGTCGACGCGCGTCACGATCGAGGCCGGCATGCGCACCGAGGTGTCGCGCATCGCCTCCGACGGCGATACCGACCGTACGCGCTCCTTCTTCTATCCCAAGCCGCGCCTGCAGCTGACCCTGCGCCCGAGCACGCGCGACCAGGTGCGGCTGCGGGCGGAGCAGAGCGTCAGCCAGCTCAACTTCAACAATTTCGTCGCCGCGACCGAAATCAACCTGGGTACCGTCCGCGCCGGCAACGGCGACCTGGTGCCCGAACAGACGCTGACTCTGGAGGCGGTCTACGAGCATCGTTTCTGGGGCAAGGGCGCGCTGGAGCTGAGCGCCAAGCACGAGGCCACCCGCCACGTGATCGACTATATTCCGCTGGAAGGCGGGTTCGATGCGATCGGCAATATCGGCACCGGCACGCGCGACACGCTGGGCAGCACGCTGACGCTGCCGTTCGACAAGCTGGGCATCAGGAATGCCCGCCTGCGCGGCAGTGCCTCGGTGGTGCGCAGCCACGTCACCGATCCGCTCACCCGCGAGCGGCGGCGCTACACCAACGAAGTGCCGTTCACCTGCAGCGGCAGCTTCAGCCAGGACCTGTTCGGCGGCCGCTTCACCTATGGCATCTATGCCAGCTGCGGCCAGCCCGACACGCGGCTCTATCGGATCGCCGAATTCCGCACGACCCAGGTCGAGCCGGCGCTGGAGGTCTACACCATCTGGAAGCCGAGCAAGCGGCTGGCGATCCGGGTGGACGCCGGCAACATCCTCAACGCGGCGCGAATCTACGACCGCAACCTCTACACCGGCGAGCGCAACGTCGCCCCCCTGCTGTACCGCGAGCGCAGCACGCAGCGCCGCGGCCAGTATCTGTACGTGCAGTTCCGGCGGACGCTGTAAGGCCTATGGGCGCGCCACCCTCGTCATCCCGGCGCTCGCCGGGATGAGGGCGGATGCTGTCAGTCCAGGTTCGGCCGCAGGTAGCGGGTCGCCAGTTCCTCGCTGATCCCGCGGCGGGCGGCATAGTCCTTGAGCTGGTCCGGCCCGACGCGCGCGACGCCGAAATATTCGGCCTGGGGGTGGCCGAAATAGAAGCCCGAGACGGCCGCCGTCGGCAGCATCGCGAAGCTTTCGGTGAGGCTGATGCCTGTGCGCTTGTGCGCGCCCAGCAGGTCGAACAGGATCGGCTTCAGGCTGTGCTCGGGGCAGGCGGGATAGCCGGGCGCCGGGCGGATGCCGCGATACTGCTCGCGGACCAGCGCGTCATTGTCGAGCTGCTCGCCCTCGGCATAGCCCCAGAGCGCGGTGCGCACGAACTTGTGCAGCCGCTCCGCGAACGCCTCGGCCAGACGATCGGCCAGCGCCTTGAGGAGGATGTCCGAATAGTCGTCGATCGCTGCCTTGAAGCGGGCAAGATGCGGCTCGATGCCGTGGATCGAGACCGCGAATCCGCCGATCCAGTCGCCGTCATGATCGATGAAGTCGGCCAGGCACATATTGGCACGGCCCTCGCGCTTGGCGATCTGCTGACGCAGGAACGGCAGGCGGACATGCTCCTCGTCCGGGAGATGCACGATCACGTCGTCGCCCTCGCGGCGGCACGGCCACAGCCCGGCCACGCCGCGCGCGGTGAGCCAGCGCTCGGCGATGATCTTGTCGAGCATCTTCTGGGCATCGGCGAACAGCGAGGTCGCGCTTTCGCCGACCACTTCGTCCTGGAGGATCGCCGGGTAATTGCCGGCCAGCTCCCAGGCGCGGAAGAACGGCGTCCAGTCGATATAGTCGCGCAGGTCCTTGAGGTCCCAGTCGTCGAACGTATGGACGCCCGGCATGCGCGGCTTGCCCGGCTTGAGGGTCATGTCCGCCTCGAAGGCGTTGGCGCGGGCGTCTTCCAGCGGCAGCAGTTCGCTCTGCCCCTTGCCGGCGCGGGCCTGACGGACATGCTCATATTCGTCCGCGACCTTGGTCACGTACGGATCGCGCTGGGTGTCGGAGACGAGCGCGGTCGCCACGCCCACCGCGCGGCTGGCGTCGAGCACATGGACCACCGGGCCGGTATAGGCCGGGTCGATGCGCAGCGCGGTGTGGACGCGGCTGGTGGTAGCGCCGCCGATCAGCAGCGGCATGGTCATGGCCGCGCGCTGCATTTCCTCGGCGACGGTCACCATCTCGTCGAGGCTCGGCGTGATCAGGCCCGACAGGCCGATCATGTCGGCATCATTGTCGATCGCCGCCTGGAGGATGGTCGACCAGGGCACCATCACGCCGAGATCGACCACGTCGAAGCCGTTGCACTGGAGCACCACGCCGACGATGTTCTTGCCGATATCGTGCACGTCGCCCTTCACCGTGGCGAGCACGATCTTGCCCTTGCCCTTGGCGCCTTCTTCCTTCTCCGCCTCGATATAGGGGAGCAGATGGGCGACGGCCTTCTTCATCACGCGCGCCGACTTCACCACCTGCGGCAGGAACATCTTGCCCGAACCGAACAGGTCGCCGACGACGTTCATGCCGTCCATCAGCGGGCCCTCGATCACCTCGATCGGGCGCGCGAAGATCTGGCGGCATTCCTCGGTATCCTCGACGACATGCGCGTCGATGCCCTTGACCAGCGCATGTTCGAGCCGCTTGGCGACCGGCCAGCTGCGCCACTCGGCCGCCTGCTTCTCCGCCACCGCGTCGGTGCCGCGATACTTCTCGGCGAGGGCGACCAGCCGCTCGCCGGCATCGGGATCGCGGTTGAGCACCACGTCCTCGCACGCCACGCGCAGTTCGGGATCGATCGCGTCATAAACGTCGAGCTGGCCGGCATTGACGATCGCCATGTCCATGCCCGCGGGGATCGCGTGGTAGAGGAACACGCTGTGCATCGCCCGGCGCACCGGCTCGTTGCCGCGGAAGCTGAACGACAGGTTCGACAGGCCGCCCGAGATATGGACGTGCGGGCAGCGCTTCTTGATCTCGCGGCACGCCTCGATGAAGTCGACGCCGTAATTGTTGTGCTCCTCGATGCCCGTCGCCACCGCGAACACGTTGGGATCGAAGATGATGTCTTCGGGCGGGAAGCCGATGCCGGTGAGCAGCTTGTAGGCGCGCTCGCAGATCTCGACCTTGCGCTGCTGGGTGTCCGCCTGGCCGACCTCGTCGAACGCCATGACGACCACGGCGGCACCGTACGCCATGCACTTGCGGGCATGGGCGAGGAACGCTTCCTCGCCTTCCTTCATGCTGATCGAATTGACGATCGGCTTGCCCGAGACGCATTTGAGCCCCGCCTCGATCACGTCCCATTTGGAGCTGTCGATCATCACCGGCACGCGGGCGATGTCCGGCTCGGCGGCGATCAGCTTGAGGAAAGTGGTCATCGCCTCGACGGCGTCGAGCAGGCCCTCGTCCATGTTGACGTCGATCACCTGCGCGCCGTTCTCGACCTGCTGGCGGGCGACCTCGACCGCGGCGGGATAGTCGCCGGCCATCACCAGCTTCTTGAAGCGGGCCGAGCCGGTGACGTTGGTGCGCTCGCCGATATTGACGAAGTTGGTGGAGGAAGGCGTGGTCATGATCTGGGTTCTTCTTCTCTCCCTCTCCCCATCGGGGAGAGGGCCGGGGAGAGGGGCAGTGTGTCGTGGATCGCGTGGGCAAGAAGGGCAGCGTTGTGCCCCTCTCCCAACCCTCTCGCCGGAGGGGAGAGGGCTATTACTCGGTCACGCCGCCATGGTGAACGGCTCGAGACCCGCGAGCCGGGTCCGCACTTCGGGCGTGGGAATGCTGCGCGGGCTCAGCCCCTGCACCGCCTTCGCAATCGCGCCGATATGCGCGGGCGTCGAGCCGCAGCAGCCGCCGAGGATGTTCACCTGCCCCGCATCGGCCCATTCCTTGACGAGACCGGCGGTGGTCGCCGGCATCTCGTCATAGGCACCGAGCTCGTTGGGCAGGCCGGCGTTCGGGTAGACCATGATCAGCGTGTCGCAGAGCGCCGACAGCGTCTTCACGTGCGGGCGGAGCTGCTCGGCGCCGAACGAGCAGTTGAGCCCGATCGTCACCGGCTTGGCATGGCGCACCGCGTGCCAGAACGCCTCGACCGTGTGGCCGGAGAGGTTGCGGCCGGACAGGTCGGTCAGCGTCATCGACAGCATGATCGGCAGGTCGCGGCCCAGCGCCTCCCCCGCCTCGATCGCCGCCATGATGCCGGCCTTGGCGTTGAGCGTGTCGAACACCGTCTCGATCAGCACGAAGTCGATGCCGCCCTCGACCAGCGCGTCGATCTGCTCGCGGTAGACGTCCTTGAGGTAATCGAAGTCGATCTCGCGATAGCCGGGATCGTTGACGTCGGGGCTCAGCGACAGCGTCTTGTTGGTCGGGCCGAGGGCACCGGCGACGAAGCGCGGGCGGCCATCCTTGGCCTCGAATTCGTCAGCAATGCTGCGGGCGAGCCTGGCGCTCTCGATGTTGATCTCGCGGACCAGATGCTCGGCGCCGTAATCGGCCTGGCTGATCCGGTTGGCGGAGAAGGTGTTGGTCTCGGCGATGTCGGCACCGGCCTCGAAATAGGCACGGTGGATCGAGCCGGGCACCTCGGGCTTGGTCAGCGCGAGGATGTCGTTGTTGCCCTTCTGATCGTGGCTGAGGCCCAGATTGCCGGCATAGGCCGCCTCGTCGAGCTTCCAGTTCTGGATCTCGGTGCCGAACGCGCCGTCGGTGATCAGGATGCGCTTGGCGGCTTCGGCCAGCAGTTTCTCGCGTGGTGTCATGGTCTTGTCCTTCCGTCTCCGCCTGCGCTCCCCTCCCGCTTGCGGGAGGGGTCGGGGGAGGGGCTGAAATCGATAC
>JAPJRE010000220.1 GCA_030824725.1 Sphingomonas sp. | reverse complement strand
CAACATCGCCGGCTGGATCCAGCCGAGATCGCCGCCGCGCGCGCGGGTGGAGCTCTGCGAATAGGTGCGGGCGAGATAGTCGAACGGCGTGCCCTGGCGCATCTGCTCGATCATCTTCTGCATGCCCGTGGCGACTTCCTGCGCGCGATCGGGCGTGGCGTTCTGATAGATCTCGTAGACGTGATACTCGTCGGTGCCCTTCTGCTGGGTCATGCGATCCAGCATCGCCTTCACTTCGGCTTCGCCCACATTCACGTTGACGCGGCGGCGCAGCAAGCGGCTCCAGGCGAGTTCGGCCTCGATCTGGCGCTTGATCGAACGCTCGGACGAGCCGATCTCGCGCAGCCACGCGCGCATCTGATCGGGGGTCCTCTGGAAGCGCGCCGCGACGCGGCTGAAGCTGCCTTCGATCTCGCGCGCGTCGACCTTGATCTCATTGGCCTTGGCCTCCTGGATCTCGAGCGTCTCGTCGATCAGCTGGCGGAGCATGGCGAGCTTGAGCTGCTCGCGCTCCTCGGGCTTGAGGGTCAGCTTCTGCATGCCGGTGACGAGGGCGACGCGGTGGTCCACCTCGGTGCCGGTGATCACGTAATCGTTGACGATCGCGGTGGGCTTGCGGACGTTGGGATCGGCCTTGCCGAAAATCTCCAGCGTGCTGGGAAGGTCGAGGCCGTTGTTGACGCCGCCTTGGCTATCCTGTCCGGCGGCCGTCTGGGTGATCGCCATCGTCGCCAGGGCAGCAAGCCCCGCGCCGGCAAGCCATTTCGCACCCGTTCCCGCAATCCTGCCCAAACCCATCATCACTTCAGAACGACCCTTATCCTCAAACGGGAAGCAGCGCTTATAGCGCAATTGTGCCTGAACCAAGGCTGAGCGCCGAATCCCCCCCAGGCGGGGCCTTCTAGCGGCCCAGGTTCTTGAAGGCGAGGGTAAGCAGATAGGAGTTGCCGCGCTGCGCGTCGCCGGTGGTGGCATAGTCACGCCGCCAGGTGGTGCCGATGCGCAGGCAGTCATCCTCGTAGAACAGCCCGATGCGGTGGCGGATCGGCTGGAAACCATTGGCCAGCGACAGCGGGTCTTCCTGCTTGTCGGTCAGGTCGATCAGCGTCGAGCCCGACAGCGACCAGAAGCGGGCGAACTGGACGCGGGCACCTAGGCGCAGCTCCTCGCGGTCCTGCAGGTCCTCCAGCGTCGGATCGACATTGCGGTTGAGCCGCAGATAGCCGACCGTGACATAGGTGGCGCGCGAGCCGACCGACATGTCGATCTCGTTGCGGCGTACCGCCAGCCCGTCCTTGTCGAGCCGGTAACGGTGGGTGAGGCTGACGAAATCGTGGAAGCGGAACACCGTGCGCCCGACGATGTCGGACATGCGATCGGTGAGGCCGGTGCCGTTGGGGAACAGCGAGGGACGAGTGGTCAGGCGGTAGCTCTGGCCGACATTCGCCTCGACGCTGATCCCCGGCAGGTAGAGCGCGTAATCCAGGCCGTAGGTGAAGCGCGTCGAATCCTCGAACCGGTCATAGCCGGCGAAGCGATTGAGCGCGAAGAGGTTGGAATCCTCCAGGTCGACGGCGCGGGCGTCCTCGTTGGGGACTTCCAAGTTGGCGAGATGCGGCGCGGCGACGACCTGGACACGCGGGGTGATCCGCTGCGAGCCGCCGAGAACGTCGCCGACGAACGGCCATTTGACGTCGATCGCGCCCGCGGCAATCCCGCGAAATCGGAAGCCGTTCTCGCCGCGATAGCTCGCCACCGCGGTCGCGATCGTGTCGGAGGTGTTGTAGACGTCGCCGCGCGTATAGGCGGTGAGGCTGACTTCCTGGCCCCAGTTGGTCAGCCGGCGGATGCTCCACTGCGCGCTGGTGAAGGCGCGCTGGGTATCCTGGCCGCCGGTGCGGGTGAGCGCCAGCGTGTTGACCTGGAAATCGAACTTGCCGCCGAGCATGCCATCGTCGAGGCGGCGGCGATAGTCGATCTCGGGCAGCGCGACGGGCTGAAGCCCCTGGCGATCGCCGACGCGCAGCGTCTGCACCGCCCAGGCGTTGATCACGAAATAGCTGTCGGCATCGATCCGCTCGATCGCCACGTTGTTGCGCAGCCGGTCGTCGCGCGAGACGTCGTAGCGCCGCAGGAAGGTGCGGTCGCTGGCGACGCGGAGCGAGGCGCGCACGTCCCAGCTCGGATCCAGCTGGTAGCGGCCGACCAGATCGACATAGCCGCGGAAGTCGTTGCGCAGCGTGCCCGGCGTCGGCGCGACGGTCAGGTCGTCCGAGCGGCGGCTATAGGTGCCATAGGCCTGCACGCGGAAGGCGCCGAGGCTGTTGAGCTCGCGATAATCCGCCTGCAGCATCGGCAGCGCGTCGGAAAAGACGCGCGGGGTGACGGTGAGGTCGCGATTGGGTGCAATGCTGAAGAAATAGGGCAGGGCGACCTGGAATCCGTTGGTGCGGCTGTAGCGCGCATCGGGGGTCAGGAAGCCCGAGTCGCTCTGACCGCCCGCCGGATGCGAGAAAGCGGGCAGCGGGATCGTCGCGAAGCCGAAGACCGAGATGCGCGCGCCCTTGTAGCGCAGCCGGTGCTTGGCCGGATCATAGACCACGCGATCGGCGGTGATCTTCCACGACGGCTCCTTGGGGCAGCCCGAGCTGTCGGTGACGGAGCAGGGCGTATAGGCCGCGTTCTCGACCGTGATCACGCCGCCGTCGTTGCGCGAGCCGCGCGCGGCGGCGATGCGGCCGCCCGCCTCGAGCACGACCAGCATGTTGTCGACCACGCCGTCCTTCAGCGTGTCGGTCAGCTCGATGCTGTCGCCATAGGCGGCATCGCCCTGCGGATTGGCGACGACGATGTTGCCGGTGGCCATCACCTTGCCGGTGCGGCGGTCCCAGGTGACCTTGTCGGCACGGAGGCGGTTGCTCTCGCGATACATGCGCACGTCGCCGCTCGCGATCACGACATCGTTGTTCATGTCATAATCGAGCTGGTCGGCGGTGAACTGCACCTGGTTGGGATCGTCGGACAGCCCGGTAGGCGAGGGCGGGGCGGGCTCGACCGACCGGTCCTGCAGGTCGGCGGCGGGCGCGGCGGCGCCGGCCGCCTGTTCTGCGGGCAGGGGGCGCGAATCGGGCGCCTGCTGGGCACGTGCCTGAGCCGCGAAGCACAGACCGAGCGCGGCCGGGACGAACATGGCCTTGCGCTTCACGAAAACTCCCACCTTTATCGACACTCCCCGGCAGACGGGCATCCTCGTGCCCTATCGCAGCGATTGCGCCTCCGCAACGGCAGCGCGTTGGCCCCAACGCACATCCGGGCTAAGGGGCCCCGCATGCAGGTCGATTTCTATCACCTAACCCTTGCGCCGCTCGATCGCGTGCTGCCGTCCATCGCCGATCGGGTGCTGGGCGGCGGCGGCCGGCTGCTGATCGTGGCGGAGGATCCGCTGCTACGCAGCCGCATCGACCAGCTGTTGTGGAGCTACAATGCCGCGAGCTTCCTGCCGCACGCCCAGGCCGGGGGGGACTGGGATGCCGACCAGCCCGCGCTGATTGCCGAGGCCATCACGCCGGTGAACCAGGCCCGCAACGTCGCGTTGGTCGACGGCATCTGGCGCGACGAGGCGCTCGCCTTCGATCGCGCCTTCCACTTGTTCGACGAGGATAGCATCGGCGCGGCGCGTGCCGCCTGGCGGGCGCTGGGCGAGCGCGAGGGCGTGGAACGGCGCTATTGGCGACAGGACGAAAATGGCCGCTGGGCGCAAGTCGCCTGAGCTTGCATTGAAGACGGCGGAGGACTAGGGAGCCGCCACTTCCTTCCATCATCAATAACAGGAGCCGCACGGCCATGGCCGCGACCCGGACCTTTTCGATCATCAAGCCCGATGCCACCCGCCGCAACCTGACCGGCGCGGTCACCAAGATGCTGGAGGAGGCCGGCCTGCGCGTCGTCGCTTCCAAGCGCATCCAGATGAGCCGCGAGCAGGCCGAGGGCTTCTACGGCGTCCACAAGGAGCGCCCCTTCTTCAACGACCTCGTCGAGTTCATGATCTCGGGTCCGGTCGTGGTGCAGGTGCTCGAGGGCGAGAACGCCGTGCAGCGCAACCGTGACATCATGGGCGCGACCAACCCGGCAAACGCAGAGCCGGGCACGATCCGCAAGGAACTGGCCGAGTCGATCGAAGCCAATTCGGTCCATGGTTCGGATTCGGAAGAGAATGCCGCGATCGAGATCGCCTTCTTCTTCAAGCCGGAAGAAATCGTCGGCTGAACCGCCGAGGATTGACGGTGTAGAAAGGGCCGCGTTTCCGAGGGGGAGCGCGGCCTTTTTGCATTCTGCGGGGGCGCTGTTCGCATGATGTAGGATCGGGACGGGGCTGTGTCTCACCGAGGCAACGTCTGCTCTGGGATCCCTCCGCCCCAACCCGTCCTCCGAGTAGGAGGGGCTATGGACCGGGCTCTCAACGCGGCAGCGTGATCGTTGCGACAAGCCCGCCGCCCGCGCGATTGGCCAGCGCGATCGTGCCGCCGGCATCGTTGACGATCGCCCGCGCCAGCGCGAGGCCGAGCCCGATGCCGCCGGTGTCGCGGTTGCGCGACTCCTCCAGGCGGGTGAACGGGTTGAACACCATCTCCAGCTTGTCCGCCGGGATGCCCGGCCCGCGATCGCATATCTCGATCGTGACCCGCTCCGCCTCCGCGATCAGCCGCACTTCGGCACCACCGGCATATTTCACGGCGTTTTCGAGCAGGTTGCGCACCGCGCGCCGCATCAGCGTGGGGCGCAGCCGCATCTTCAGCCGCGCCGGCTCCTCGAAGGTCACGTCGTGATCGAGATCGCGGAAATCCTCGACCACCGCGTCGACGAGCGCGCCGAGATCGACATCGGTATTGGGCTCGCTGGGTCGCCCCAGCCGTGCCAGCGACAGGATGTCGTCCAGCGTGCGGCTCATCTCGTTCACCGTGTCGGCCATCCGCGTTCGGTCGTCCTCGTCCTCGACCGATTCGATCCGTACGCGCAGCGCCTGCAGCGGCGTCCGCAGATCGTGCCCGATCGCGCCGAGCATGCGGTCCTTCTCGTCGAGCATCGTGGTCACGCGGCGGCTGAGGGCGTTAAAGGCGGCGATCAGCGCGCGGACGTCGCTCGGCCCGCGCTCGCGGATCGGAATGGCGTCGCCGCCGGGGCGGAAGGTGCGGGCCGCCTCGGTCAGGGTCCGCAGCGGCCGCGCGATGCGTCGCCCGACCAGCAGCACCGGTACCAGCACCACGACATAGAGGATCAGCGTCTGCGCGGCGAGCTGCCAGAACAGGTCGAACTCGTTGCGCGGCCAGGGGCTGGCGAGGGTCAGCCATCCCTTGCCGGGGATCTCTACCGCAACCAGCATCTCCGCGCCCATCCGGCGCAGCCGATCGGCGCGGAGCGGGTTCATCCTCGGGTCGCGCAGCCGGCGGGCGTCCACCGGCCGCAGCACCGCGGTGATCCGTCCGGCACGCAAGCCGGCATCTTCGAGCCCGCGGCGAAGGTCGCGCTCGACATCGGCGCGGCGATCGCCTTCCCCGACGAAAGGGTTTTCGGTGTGCAGCCGCACATGGGTCCGCGGGTCGGAAAGCGCCTGGCGTTCGGGCATGCCCGGCTGGGGCGGGGTCTCGCGCTGCAGTGCCAGCAGCCGCTCGGCCGCATCGGCGAGCCGGGTCGTCGCCGGCGAGATGACGAGGGCGAAGCGGGCCCGCTGCCGTTCATGGAACAGGAAGCTGAAATTGATCGCCTGCGCGACGAACAGCGCCGCGGCGACCAGCAACGCGATCCGCGCAACCAGGCTGGTGGGAAGGAAGCGCGTCAAAGCCGGGTGACCTCGGCCGCCAGCGTATAGCCGCCGCCCCATACCGTCTTGATGATCGAGGGGGTCTTCGGATCGGGCTCGATCTTCTTGCGGAGCCGGCTGACCTGGTTGTCGATTGCCCGATCGAACGCCGCCGCCTCGCGCCCCTGGGTCAGGTCGAGCAACTGGTCGCGGGTGAGTACCTGCCGGGGGCGGGTGACCAGCGCGTGCAGCAGGTTGTATTCCCCGGTGGATAGCGGCACCGACACCCCTTCGCGATCGACCAGCGTGCGCTCGCCGGTGCGCAGCACCCAACCGGCAAAGGCGAAGGAGCCCGCTTCCGGGGCATGCTGCTTGGCGCCGCCGGCGGACCAGCGGCGCAGGACCACCTTGATCCGCGCGGAAAGCTCGCGCGGGCTGAACGGCTTCACGACATAGTCGTCGGCCCCCATTTCCAGCCCGACGATGCGATCGGTCTCCTCGCTCCGCGCGGTCAGCAGAATGACCGGGGTCTCACTGGTCTCGCGGATATGGCGACACAGGCTCAGCCCGTCCTCGCCGGGCATCATGATATCGAGCACGACGAGATCGATCGCATAGGCGTTGATCCGGGCACGCGCGCTCTCGGCGTCGCCGGCCTGGGTGACGCGGAACCCCTGCTTGGTGAGATATTGCGCGAGCGGCTCGCGGATCGATCGCTCGTCGTCGACGAGCAGCAGGTGGGGAACCTCGGACATGACCAACAGACTAGCGCCTTTGCCGGTGGGGAAAAGAGCCGGGCGGGAGGGAGGAGGTCCACAGGCGCCGCGGTGAAGCGACGGGGGAGGCGCTTGTGATCCCGACGGGGACGGGATCGGCGACGCCGGCGGCCTCCGCCGCGTCGCGAAGCGCGGTCGTCGTCCCCGGC
>JAPJRE010000219.1 GCA_030824725.1 Sphingomonas sp. | reverse complement strand
GCCCCCTCCCGCACGCGGGAGGGGGAGTGGTTCAGTGCCTCAACGCCCCGTCCAGTTCCCCGGACGCTTCTCGACGAATGCGGTCATGCCTTCCTTCTGGTCCTCGGTGCCGAACAGCGCGTGGAACAGGCGGCGCTCGAACTGCACGCCCTGCGCCAGCGTCGTCTCGAACGCGACATTGACCATTTCCTTGTTGGCCTTCACCGCCAGCGGCGGCATCGCGGCGATGGTCGCGGCGGTCTGCACCGCTTCCTCGACCAGCTCGGCGGCGGGCAGGACGCGGCTGACCAGCCCGGCGCGCTCGGCCTCGGCGGCGTCCATCATCCGGCCGGTGAGGCACATTTCCATCGCCTTGGCCTTGCCGACGGCCCGCGTCAGCCGCTGCGAGCCGCCCATCCCCGGCGACACGCCCAGCTTGATCTCGGGCTGGCCGAACTTCGCCGTATCGGCCGCGAGGATGAAGTCGCACATCATCGCCACCTCGCAGCCGCCGCCCAGCGCATATCCGGCGACGGCGGCGATGATCGGCTTGCGGGTGAGGGTGAACGCATCCCAGCCGGCGAAGAAGTCATGGCCGTACATGTCGGCGAAGCCCTGTGCCTGCATCTCCTTGATGTCGGCGCCGGCGGCGAAGGCCTTTTCGCTGCCGGTGAGCACCGCGCAGCCCTGGGACGGATCGGCATCGAAGGCACGCATCACGTCGAGCAGTTCGCTGAGTACCTGGCTGTTGAGCGCGTTGAGTGCCTTGGGCCGGTTGAGCGTGATCAGCGTCACCGCGCCGCGCTGCTCGACGAGGAGGGTTTCATAGGAAGACATGGTGTTCTCCGTTCAGGGCGCCCAGGTCTGCGCGGGCGGCAGGGGGGCGAAGATGGCATCGATCGCGGCGCTGTCCACCGCTTCCGGGGTGGCGGGAGACCAACACGGGCTATTGTCCTTGTCGATGATCACCGCGCGCACCCCCTCGGCGAAATCGGGCAGGCGGCAGACGCGGGTCGCGACGGCATATTCCTGGACCATCTCGGCGGCGAAATCGGGCATCTCACGGCCTTCGCGGACGATCCGCAGCGAGACCTTGCATGCCTGCGGCGACTTGGTGCGCAGTGTGGCAAGGGTGGCCGCGGCCCACTCGCTGTCCTCGGCTTCGAGGGCGGCGAAGATCTCCTCCACGCTGTCGCCCGCAAACAGCCGGTCGATGTCCGCATAGTGTGTGAGGATCTTGGCGATCGGCGGCTCGATCGACAGGTCGTCGAGGATCGCCAGCGCCTTGTCCGGCGCGGTGGTGATCTGTGCCTTGGCGGAGGTAAGCGCCTCGGCGGGGAGGTAGTGGGTGGCGAGGCCGAGGGCCAAGCATTCGGCGCCGTCGAGCCGGTGGCCGGTCAGCGCGAGATACTCGCCCATCCGCCCGGGCAGGCGTGACAGGTACCAGCCACCGCCCACGTCCGGGAAGAGGCCGATGCCGGTCTCGGGCATGGCGAACCGGGTATTCTCGGTGGCCACCCGGAACCGCGCCGGCTGCGAGATGCCGACGCCGCCGCCCATCACGATACCGTCGGCGAAGGCGACGATCGGCTTGGGATAGGTGAACAGCCGGTGGTTGAGCCGGTATTCGGCGCGGAAGAAGTCCGCGGCTTCTGCGCCGGCGGCGACATCCGCATGATCGCCACCGGCGCAGAAGCCGCGGCCCTCGGCATGGTCGAGCAGGACGATATGGACGGCGTCGTCCTGTTCCCAGGCGTCGAGCGCGTCGAGCATCGCCCGGCACATCGCGGTGTCGAGCGCGTGGAGGGCCTTGGGGCGGTTGAGGCGCAGGCGCGCGGCGGGGCCGTCGATGGCGGTGAGGATGTCCATTTAAAATCCTCCCCGGCACAGCCATGGGAAGGCATTTGAGGCCGAGGGGGAAGGGCGCCTCAAGCCATCGTCATCCCGGTGGAAGCCGGGATCCATTCGCGCTGACGCGGCGGTTCTTTCCCCCAGCGCAGGGGGCAATGGATCCCGGCTTTCGCCGGGATGACGGCGCGCTTTGATGCGATCGGCGTGTTCCTCCCGCCGAAAGTTCCGAAAGTTCCGGGAAAACGACATGAACCCGGCTTCCTGCGCAAGGGGTGCGATGTGTGCGCCAGAACAAAGCATAAACGCACTGCTGTAGGAAAGCATTTTCCGTCTCAATCCTTCAGCAGATCGCGGCCGACGATCATCCGCATCACCTGGTTGGTGCCTTCCAGGATCGAGTGAACGCGCAGGTCGCGCCAGAAGCGTTCGATCGGATAGTCCATCAGATAGCCATAGCCGCCATGCAGCTGCAGCGCGCGATCGACCACCGACGAGCCGGTGTCGGTCGCCAGCCGCTTGGCCATCGCGGCGAAGCGGGTCTTGTCGGGCGTGCCCGCGGTCACCTTGGCGGCGGCGAGGTAGAGCAAAGCGCGGGCAGCCTCCAGCTCGGTCGCCATGTCGGCGAGGGTGAACTGGGTGTTCTGGAAATCGGCGATCGCCTTGCCGAACTGGCGGCGCTCCTGGGTGTAGCGCACCGCCTCGTCGAGGCAGCGCTGCGCGCCGCCCAGCGAGCAGGCGCCGATGTTGAGACGCCCGCCGTCCAGCCCCAACATCGCGATGCGGAAGCCTTCGCCTTCGCTGCCGATCCGGTTCTCGACCGGTACCCGGACATTGTCGAGGATCACCTGCGCAGTGGGCTGCGAATGCCAGCCGAGCTTGCGTTCCTGCGCGCCGAAGCTGACGCCGGGCATGTCCTTCTCGATCACCAGCGCGGAAATGCCCTTGGGGCCGTCCTCGCCGGTGCGGACCATGGTGATGTAGAGGTCGTTCGCGCCGCCGCCCGAGATGAACTGCTTGGTGCCGGTGACGACATAATGGTCGCCGTCGCGCACCGCGCGCGTCTTGAGCGCCGCCGCGTCCGATCCCGAGCCGGGTTCGGTGAGGCAGTAGCTGGCCAGCTTGTCCATCGTGACGAGGCTGGGGAGATACTTGTCCTTCACGCCCTGCGCGCCGAAGCGATCGATCATCCAGGCGGCCATGTTGTGAATCGAGATGAACGCGCTGGTCGAGGGGCAGCCATAGGCCATCGCCTCGAAGATCAGCGCGGACTCGAGCCGGCCGAGGCCGATGCCGCCCGATTCCTCCGAGACATAGATCGCCGCGAAGCCGAGCTCGGCGGCGGCCTTGATCGTGTCGCGCGGAAAAATGTGCTTCTCGTCCCACTCGGCCGCGTGCGGGGTGATCGCATCGGCGGTGAACTTCTGCGCCATCTCCTGGATCTGGCGCTGGTCGTCGGTGAGGTCGAACTGGTGGGTCATTCGAAATCCCAAGAGAAAATGGTTTTCAGATCGCAGCGGCCCGGGTCTTCGCCTTCCTGGAACAGGATGACCCGATCGATCGCCGCCAATTGTGCTGCTGAAATTGGGTGCATGGATTTGAAATAGGCCGCACCTTGCCTGCCGTTCCAGATCGCTACCAGATAGGTGTCACCAACCTTCTTCTGCGCGAACCGGATCTGCCCGCCAGTGGTGCGGGCCTTCATCTTCCGCCCCCTCGGTTCGGCTGCCCAGCCTATCCCGTCGACCTCAAGCGTACCGAAGGCGCCCTCCCATCGGAATGTGCCTCCATGGATGCCGCCTTCGAGCGTGACGATACGCTCGCCGGCCTTGAGGTCGATGATCGGCGAGTAGCCGCAGAACCGGCCTGGCCCGTTCAACTCGCCCGCGATCGCAGGCGCAGTGGCAATCGCCACCAAGCCGATCGCGAGCGGAAGAAGCGCAGACCGCACCCCCGTCACCCCATGGTCGGGATGACGAAGGCGTTGCTGCCGTCGGGGGCGCCGTCGGGCCAGCGCTGGGTGACGGTTTTCACCTTGGTCCAGAACCTTACGCCTTCCATGCCATGCTGGTTGACATCGCCGAACGCCGAGCGCTTCCAGCCGCCGAAGCTGTGATAGGCGACCGGCACCGGGATCGGCACGTTGATGCCGACCATGCCGACATTCACCCGCGCGGCGAACTCGCGCGCGGCATGGCCGTTGCGGGTGAAGATCGCGACGCCGTTGCCATATTGGTGCTCGCTGGGCAGGCGCAGCGCGGTCTCGAAATCGGGCGCGCGGACGATCTGGAGGACCGGGCCGAAAATCTCTTCCTGGTAGCTCTTCATCGTGGGCGTCACGCGGTCGAACAGCGACGGGCCGATGAAGAAGCCCTGCTCATGGCCCTGCAGCTGGAAGCCGCGGCCGTCGACCACCAGCTCGGCACCTTCGTCGACGCCGGTCTGGATCCAGCCTTCCACGCGCGCCTTGTGCGCGGCGTTGACCACCGGCCCGTACTGCGCTTCAGCATCGGTGGAGACGCCCACCCGAAGGGCTTCGATCGCCGGGATCAGCTTTTCGCGGAGCGCATCGGCGGTCTTGTCACCCACAGGCACCACCACGGGGAGCGCCATGCAGCGCTCGCCCGCCGAGCCGAAGGCCGCGCCGGACAGGTCGGCGACGACCTGGTCGAGATCGGCGTCGGGCATGACGATGCCGTGGTTCTTGGCGCCGCCCATCGCCTGGACGCGCTTCCCCGCCGCGACGCCGCGCTGGTAGACATAATGGGCGATGTCCGACGAGCCGACGAAGCTCACCGCGCCGATCGCCGGATGGTCGAGGATCGCGTCGACCATTTCCTTGTCGCCCTGCACCACCTGGAGGATGCCCTCCGGCGCGCCGGCCTCCAGCATCAGCTCGGCGAGGCGGACGGGGACGCTGGGATCGCGTTCGGACGGTTTGAGCAGGAAGGCATTGCCGCAGGCGATCGCCACCCCGAACATCCACATCGGGATCATCGCCGGGAAGTTGAACGGGGTGATCCCTGCGCCGATGCCGAGCGGCATCCGCATCGAATAGACATCGATGCCGGGGCCCGCGCCCTGGGTGTACTCGCCCTTGAGCGCGTGGGGGATGCCGCAGGCAAACTCGATCACCTCGAGCCCGCGCTGGATGTCGCCCTTGGCGTCGGCGATCACCTTGCCGTGCTCGGAGGAGAGCAGGTGCGCGAGCGCGTCCATGTTCGCCTCGACCAGTTCCTTGAAGCGGAACATCACGCGGGCGCGGCGCTGCGGGTTGGTCGCGGCCCAGCCGGGCTGGGCGGCCTGCGCGGCGGCGACCGCGCGCTCCAGATCGGCGGCGGTGCCGAGCGCCACCTGCGCCTGCACCGCGCCGCTGTTGGGATCGAAAACGTCCGACCGGCGGCCCGCGCCGCCGCCGGAATGGCCGACGATCACATGATCGATAACACGCATCACACTCTCCTGCGGATCGGCTGAACGCCGACTCATGCCTTGTAATTAAGTTGCGCAATGACACAGCGCGCTCGGCGTGTCACCCCGGGCGTTCGGGAGGGGATACACACCCCAAGGTCGTCATCCCGGCGGAAGCCGGGATCCATTTGGCAGGACGGTTCGGCGCCTCCCCGGCCTGGAGGCGACTGGATCCCGGCTTTCGCCGGGATGAAAAGTAGGGGCCTGAAGCCATTTCCGGCCAACACGCTTTGGTGTAGTACGCCGCTGCAACACGCACAGGAGAGACTGATATGCCGATGAGCCCCTGGTCGCACGCGCGCCGCGAAGGCTTTGCCGACGACATCGATTTCGAGATCAAGGGTCAGGAGCTGCAGTTCGTCGAGATCGAGCTCGATCCCGGCGAGAGCGCGGTCGCCGAGGCGGGCGCGATGGTGTGGAAGGACGCGCCGATCGTGATGCAGACCGTGTTCGGCGACGGCAGCAACCAGGGCGGCGGCTTCATGGACAAGCTGCTCGGTGCGGGGAAGCGGCTGGTCACCGGCGAGGGGCTGTTCACTACCGTCTTCACCCATCAGGGCAGCGGCAAGGCGCGCGTCGCCTTCGCCTCGCCCGTGCCGGGCGCGATCGTGCCGCTGCGGCTGGCCGATATCGGCGGGACGCTGATCTGCCAGAAGGACGCCTTCCTCGCCGCTGCCAAGGGCGTGCAGATGGGCATCGCCTTCCAGCGCCGGGTGATGACCGGGCTGTTCGGCGGCGAGGGCTTCATCATGCAGCGGCTCGACGGCGACGGCTGGGTATTCGTCCAGATGGGCGGCGCCATCGTCGAGCGCGAGCTGGCGCCCGGCGAGGAACTCCATGTCGATACCGGCTGCCTCGCCGCACTCACGCCCTCGGTCGACTTCGACCTGGTCTCGGTCGGCGGGGTGCGCAGCATGGTGTTCGGCGGCGAGGGCGTGTTCTTCGCGCGGCTGCGCGGGCCCGGCAAGGTGTGGATCCAGTCGCTGCCCTTCGCGCGGCTCGCCGGGCGGATGATGACGGCGGCGATGGGCGGCGGGCAGAATCGCGGCGAGGGTTCGGTGCTGGGCGGCTTGGGCGATTTGATCGGTGGCAATCGCTGATTTGACGGGCGCGGCGCGCGGCACGCCGGTGCTCGCCACCGCGCGGCTGCGCCTGCGGCCGCGCACCGTGGACGATGCCGAGGCGCTGTTCCCCAGCCTGTCCGACGCCGAGCTGATGACCTGGTGGAGCCATGCGCCCCATGAAACCGTCGAGCAGACCCGCGCCAGCCTGTCGCGCGGCGACCCGGCCTGGCGCGTCTGGGCGATGACGCGCGCCGGCGACGACACCGCCATCGGTTATGTCGCGGTGGGGGAGAAGCGGCCGGCGGTCAGCGAAATCGGCTATCTGCTCGCCCGGCCGCATTGGGGGCGGGGGATTGCCGAGGAATCGATCGGCGCGGTGCTCGACCAGCTCTTC
>JAPJRE010000218.1 GCA_030824725.1 Sphingomonas sp. | reverse complement strand
CCTTTTCGACGCCGATCACCCCGCTACCGGGGTCCTTTTTCCACGCCGATCCACATTTCTGCGGGACTTTCAGCCCTTCGCGTCGCCAGATACGTTCCACCCGCTTGTGGTTCACTGACCAACCCGCCGCATGCAGCAGCGCGGTCACCCGCCGATAGCCGTAGCGCCCGTACTGTCTGGCCAAGGCAATGATATCCTCGGTCAGCAATTGCTCGTCATCTGCCCCGCACGGTTCCTTGCGCTGCGTAGACCGGTGCTGGCCGAGCACGCGGCACACACGCCGCTCGGACACATCCAGCACAGCCCGCACCTGATCGACGCAGCGTCGGCGCCGTGCGGGGCTCAGAAGTTTCCCTTTGCCGCCTCCTGCAAGATGAGCTTGTCCAGCGTCAGGTCCGAGATCGCGCGCCGCAACCGGGCATTCTCCTTCTCAAGATCCTTCATTCGCCGAGCCTGATCCGTCTTCAGGCCCCCATATTCCTTGCGCCAGCGATAGTAGGTCTGCTCGCTGACTGCGATCCGCCGGCAAGCCTCAGCGGTCGTGCCGCCCTGACCCAGCATGATCTCAACCTCACGCAGCTTCCCGATGATCTCTTCGGGCTTGTGCTTCTTCGCAGGCATTCGTCGTCCCTTCCTTGGTCCAGACTGTCATAGTCGATGGACCACTCAGAAGGGGGCAGCTCAAGGACATGATCGTCCTGCGCCTCGGCATCCCGCCCGTCTATGGCAAGAAAATCCGCTATTATACGGAGAAGGCCATGGTCGCACTGACCAAGATCCCCGCACCGCAAATGCCGAACATTCGACCCGACCCCACCGCACCGATAAACAGCCTGCGGGTGATCGCCGCGGCCGAGGCGGATGATAATGGCGCCCCTGGCTCGGCCCCGCCTGCTCATGGTCCTGGGCCGCAATCCGGAGGCGGCGGCACGGCCCCGACCCACCACCGCTTGAACCAAGCCGCGATCGCCGCCGCCATGGCCGCCCCTGCCGGGGAACGCACCAGCAAGCTTTTCCAACATATTGTTATGGTGGGCGAGGCAAAGGTCGCTTAGCGTTATGTGATCTTGCCCTCGCCGGTGGGATGACCCGAAGGGGGAACGGCTGCACAAGAGAGGCAGGCGCCTTGAAACCAATGGCAGTTTTTGCCATAATGGTAGTGAGGTGATTTATGGCTTCGATGAACGTCTCCCTTCCAGACCCCATGCGGGATTACGTCCAGCGCCGCATCGACAGCGGGCATTATGCCAGCGTGAGTGATTATGTTCGCGATCTCATTCGGCGCGATCAGGGTGAGACGCAGGATGTCGAACGGTGGCTGCATGATCTTGACGCCTCGATCGAACGCGGCCTTGCCGATGCGGAGGCGGGGCGCACCCACGACCTCGACGACGCCTGCGATGCTATCATCGACAGGATTCGGACACGGGCAAGCGCTCAGCCGCAATGAAAGTCATCCTGACGCCGGATGCGCTGGCCGACCTCGATCACATCGCCGAACATATCGAAAAGGACAATCCCGCGAGAGCCATCAGCTTTGTCGAGGAATTGCGTGAGGCGGCCCGTCGCCTTGCCGATCTGCCCCAGGGCTATCCTCTGGTGCCTCGCTATGAGCGCTACGGTATCCGTCGCCGTTCCTATCGCCGCTATGGCATCCTCTACCGGCCAGAAGCCCACCGTATCCTGATCCTGCGCTTTCTTGGCCCCGGTCAAGATCATGATCGCGCGCTCCAATTGGTTTGAGCGATCGCTTGCTAGGGATTGATCGGAGCGAAGGCGGGCCAGTCACGACTTTTGAGGCCGGGCTGTGACAGGAAGCTCGGGCCGTCCAGCAACAGCGTCATGCGCGTGTAGCCGATCCTGAGGGATTCGAGCGGCACCGCTCGCAATGTCTCTTCAAGACCGGCATATCGCTCGTCCGAGATCACCACATAGTTTATCCTGCCGGTCGAACATTCGATCAGGGCCTCGACAACCCGGCCCAGATTCATCCCGCTCTTGTCATCAACCGCCATGCCGATCAGGCCGGTCGCGGTGAACAGGTTCGGCGTATCGGATCTTTGGCTGGCTGTTTCGGCCGATCGGCCGCCATCCTCATATTTGGTCTGCTGCCCCAACCATCGCCAGATACCGACGAGGTTCGTCAGCATCAGGAATCCATTGGTGGCAACCAAGGCTGTCTGTCCTGTGGCGTAGCCCAATGTGGTCCAGCAAACCGAGCTGATGCTGAACACCACGAAGCCCCAGCCCGTCACGCGCGCGCCCAGGTTGGAAGCCGTCATCATCGCCGCGATCATCGTCGCGATCGTGGCGAGCCAACCGACGAGACTTATCATCGTCCCACCCCTCGCTGCGGCCCGCGTGGGGGCGGCGCAACCGGCAACGCCTTCACGCCGGCTGCGCCGACGCTTCCGCTGTCGGGAGCGAAACAGCCGCCTCGCTCGTCAGCAGCCGGAAGGTGAAGCTCTCTTGCAGGTACAGCTCAACCACCTCGGCGGTGTGGCTGAGATAGCCAATCGACAAGTCCTGTCCGAGATCGAGTTCGAAATCGCCGCCCCGTGTTGTCAGGACGACGCCGCCCGTGATGCCCGGCGCCCAGATGATATCGCCATCCACCAGACGATTGATGTGCTGGAGCACCGGATAGCCCTCCTCGCTGCCGCCGCTGATCGCGGTGAACGGATCATCGCCCAGCACCAGTCGATAAGGCCCCTCGACCCCGGCAAGGCGCAACCGGTCGACGGCTTGGGCGACGATGGCGGGATATCCGGCGACGGCCGTGGGCAGCGGCACCGGCTCGTTGCTCGCGCCGGGACGGATGCCGCCGATATCGGCAGCGGCATAGCCATCAAAGATCGCACGATTTTCGGCAAAGGCGATCGTGCGGGCAGCTTCCTTGAGCGGCTGCCAGTCGGAATCTTCGGAGCCACGCTCCACATCGTCGATCGCAGCGCGGGTCAGCGTGAAGGGCACGCGCAGTTCGACTACGGCATTGGCCGCACGCCGCACGCCGCACGGCCTGGACGCCATCGCTCGGCGCATCGATCGGCTTGGTGTGGCCCGTGCCCACGGCCGCGAGCGTAGCCCCCTTCGGGTCCGGCACGTCCACGACGCGGCGCGCGGCCAGATAGCGCTTGAGGGTTCGGGTCGCCTCTTGTTCGATCTGTGCCCAGGCGGCGTCTGAGATCGGGGCGAGTTCGCGATGGAGGTTATTCATGTCCGGCCTCGTCTTTGAGTGATCCAATGCGGAGCGATCCGTCCAATGCCGTTGGAGCCTCCGGGGTCGGAGCCGTGGGTGCCGGCGCAGCCACCGCTTCATCGCCATTGCTATCGTCGCCATCGGCCGCAGGCGGCCCCGGCGTCACGGCGTCCAGAAAGTCGGCCGACGGCACGAAATAGAGCGAGCCGGTCACGGCCCGGCTGACATCGAGCAGGCGATCGTAGTTGCCGGGCGGCAGGCCGATGAACATATTGTCGAGCATCCGCTCGATCCGCGTGGGTGAGCGGGCGTAACCGATGAAATAGGTGCCGAACTCCCCCTTGCCGACATCGCCGAACGGCATGTTGTCGCGCAGGATCTGGAGTTGCTCGCCGTCCTCCTCGATGTTGGTGAGGACGTTGTGCGCGAAGCTCGGCTTCGCTGCCTCGTCCAGCTCGATGTCCGACAGTTTCTCGCGCCCGACGATCTTCTCCTGTTGCTCGACGGGAATCGCGTTCCACTTGTCGAGGTCATGGAGGTATTTCTGGACGATCACATAGCTGCCGCCAGCGAAGACCGGATCGTCCGCCGCCCCGATCACCGTGGCATCTCTCGCCCCCTGCTCGACGGGGTTTTCCGTCCCATCGACGAAGCCCAGTAAGTCGCGATCATCGAAGTAGCGGAAGCCATGCACCTCGTCCGTGACCGAGGCGACGCCGGCGAGGCGCTTCACGATCTGCGCGGCCATCTCGAAGCACAGGTCCTGCCGTGCGGCGCGAATGTGGAACAGCAGGTCGCCGGGTGTCGAAGGCGCATGATGGACGCCATGAATTTCCCGGAACGGATGCAGCTCCTTCGGCCGCGGTGCCCCGAACAGTCGGTCCCAGGCATCGGAGCCGATCCCCATGATGCAGGAAAGCCCTCCATCCGCTGCCCTAAAGCCGACGCCACGCACCAGCGAGGAAAGGATTGCGCAGAGATTTCGCACCGCCATCTCGGGCTTTGCACCCGCGCCCATCGACACCACGAGGAAGATGGCTGCACGAGTGAGCCGGGCATCGACGGCCTGGGAACGTGCGGTAACATCCTGAGCGACAGTGGAAGGCAAGCTCGTCTCCTATGGCCGGACCCGGCCCATCGTTATGGCACACACCCAAGAGGCGGCTAAAGCGCCGCCTTGAGATAGGGCGCGGTCAGACTGCCTTCCGCCTCTGCAACGTCGCTAGGGACGCCGCTGGCGATGATTAGGCCACCTTCCTCCCCGGCTCCCGGTCCGAGATCGATGACCCAATCCACCTGTGCGATGGCGCGCATGTCATGCTCGACGACAACAACCGTATTGCCCACGTCGACAAGGCCCTGCAGGTGCCGCATCAGCCGGTCCGCGTCGGACGGGTGAAGCCCCGAAGTAGGCTCGTCGAGGATGTAGATGGTGTTGCCGCGCTGGGCGCGTTGCAGCTCGGTCGCAAGCTTGATGCGCTGCGCCTCGCCGCCCGACAGTTCCGTCGCCGGCTGCCCGAGCCTCAGATATCCAAGGCCGATCTCCCGCAGCACATCCAGCGAGCGCATGACGGACGCCTCACCCGCGAAGAAGTCGCACGCCTCGTCCACCGTCAGCTCCAGCACCTGGGCGATGTTGCGGCCGTTCCATTCGACTTCGAGCGTTTGCGGGTTGTAGCGGCTGCCGTGGCAGGTCGAGCACGGCGCATAGACGCTTGGCAGGAACAGCAGCTCCACCATCACGAACCCCTCGCCCTCACATACCGGGCAGCGGCCTTCGGCGACGTTGAACGAGAAGCGGCCGGGGCTGTAACGGCGCTTCTTGGCCAACGGAGTGCCGGCAAAGATCTTGCGCACATGATCGAACAGGCCGCTGTAGGTGGAGAGGTTCGAGCGTGGGGTGCGGCCGATCGGCTTCTGATCGACCCGCACCAGTCTGCGCACATGCTCCATGCCCGCAACGATGCGGCCTTCGGTCTCTTCCTGCGCAACATCAAGCAGCGGATCGGCATCCTCTTCCTCGGCAGCCGGCGAGCCGCCGAGCTGTTCCGCGACAAGCTCCGGCAGCGCCTGGCTGACCAGACTGGACTTGCCCGATCCCGAAACCCCGGTGACAGCGGTGAAGCAACCGATCGGAAGCTCGACGTCGAGGCCGCGCAGGTTGTTGCGCGTCACCCCCTCTAGACGGAGCCAAGCCTTTGCTTCGCGCGGGGTCCGGTCATGGGCGACGGGCTCTGCGAACAGATAGCGGCGCGTGATCGACGCCTCGACGTCGGCCAGTCCCGCGATCGGCCCGCTGTAGAGCACTTCACCGCCCTTTTCGCCTGCTCCTGGCCCTACATCGACCAGCCATTCGGCATGGCGGATCACGTCAAGATCATGCTCGACGACGAACAGCGAGTTGCCCGCCGCTTTCAGCCGCTCAAGGATGGTGAGCAAAGCTTCGCCGTCTGCCGGGTGCAGCCCCGCCGAGGGCTCGTCCAGCACATAGACCACGCCGAAAAGCTGCGAGGACAATTGAGTGGCAAGGCGCAGGCGTTGCAGCTCGCCGGAGGAAAGCGTCGGCGTGCTTCGGTCGAGCGAGATGTAGCCAAGGCCAAGATCGATCAGCGGGCCGAGCCGTTCGAGCAGCTCGGATGCGAGACGCTGCGCGGCGACCCGCTTCTCATCGGAGAGGTTGGGCGTGCGGCGCACGTCGGGCGCTGCCTTGTGCGCCGAGCCTCCCGCCGCGACCCTGCGTTCAACTGCCGCATCGCGGGCCGCCTTGCCAAGAACATGGCCCTTCGGGGCCGCCGCGGCGCCCCCATACTCGCCATGCGCGACAGGCGTGAGCAAGTCCCGGAGCTTCAGCACCGTCAGGTCGCCAAACTCGGCGATGTCGAGGCCCGCGAACTTCACCGACAGAGCCTCGCGCTTCAGCCGCTTGCCGTCGCAGGTCGGGCAATCGCGGCCTATGATATATTGCGAGACGCGCTTCTTCATCAGCGCGCTTTTGGTGTTGGCGAACGTCTCCAGCACATAGCGACGGGCGCCGGTGAAGGTGCCCTGATAGCTCGGCTCCATGCGGCGCTTGAGGGCGACGCGCGTCTGCTCGGGCGTCAGACCCGCATAGACCGGCACCGTCGGCGTCTCGTCGGTGAAGAGTATCCAGTCGCGATCCTTCTTCGGAAGATCCCGCCATGGGGTGTCGACATCATAGCCGAGCGAGACGAGGATATCGCGCAGGTTCTGGCCGTGCCACGCGGGCGGCCATGCGGCGATGGCGCGTTCCCGGATCGTCAGCGTGTCGTCGGGCACCATCGTCTCTTCGGTCGCGTCATAGACGCGCCCGATGCCGTGGCAGGTCGGGCAGGCGCCCGCGACTGTGTTTGGCGAGAAGTCCTCCGCATAGAGCATGGGCTGATTGCGCGGATATTCGCCGACGCGCGAGTAGAGCATCCGTACCAGGCTGGAGAGCGTCGTCACGCTCCCAACCGAGGACCGCGCATTGGCCGAGCCGCGCTGCTGCTGTGACGTGGTCCCCTGAAACTCTGCCAGTTTGAGCTAGAGTCCGCCTTCGTG
>JAPJRE010000217.1 GCA_030824725.1 Sphingomonas sp. | reverse complement strand
GGCGTCGGCTATGCGACCTTCAAGGACCAGTTCCTCCCTCCCCGATTTCCGCGAAACCGACTTCCTGATGCACTTCGTCGAGAAGCCGGGCACGTCGATCGAGGCGATGGACCGGATTACGATCCGCGCGTCGAAGGAGCTGCGCAGCATCCCCGGTGTGCGCAACTTCGGCGCGCATATCGGTCGCGCCGAGCAGGCCGACGAGGTGGTCGGTCCCAACTTCACCGAACTCTGGATCAGCCTTGACGAGAATGCCGATTACGATGCGTCGGTGAAGCGGATCAAGGAGGTGGTCGAGGGCTATCCCGGCCTCTACCGCGATGTGCTGACCTATCTGCGCGAGCGGATCAAGGAGGTGCTGACTGGTGCCGGCGCGACCATCGTCGTCCGCATCTACGGCCCCGACCAGGCGGAGCTGCGCGCGGCGGGTGCCCGTGTTCGCGAGGCGATCGGAGGTATCCAAGGCGTCTCCGACCTGAAGCTGGAGAGCCAGGTGCTGGTCCCGCAAATCCGCATCAGCCCACGTGCCGGCGAGCTGGCTCGGCTCGGGCTGACCGCGGGCGAGGTACGGCGTCAGGCGCAAATGTTAGTGGCGCAGGCCAAGGTCGGCGAAATCTACCGCGACCAGCGGGCGTTTGACGTGGCGGTGTGGGGTGAGCCGGCGGTGCGGAACAGCGTCCGTGCGCTCCGCGACCTGATGATCCAAGCCCCCGTCACCGGCGCGCCGGTGCGGCTCGGCGACATCGTCGATATCGAGATCGCGCCCGCGCCCAACGAGGTGAAACGAGAGAATGGCCAGCGGCGGCTCGACGTGACGATGAACGTCGCAGGGGCGGACCTCGGCACCGTCGCGCAGGCAGTCGACGACGCGGTCGCCAAGGTGCCGTTCGCGACCGGCTATCACCCGCAGGTGCTGGGCGAATATGCCGCGTTGAAGGAATCGCGCAGCCGGCTCTGGAGCATCGGCGCGCTATGCCTCGTCGGCATCCTGCTGCTGGTCTGGATGGAGTTCCGCTCGCGCCGCATCACCGCGCTGGTCGCCGTCAGCCTGCCGTTCGCGCTGGTCGGCGGGGTCGTCGCGGTCGCGCTGACCGGGGGCACGCTGTCGCTGGGGTCGCTGGTCGGGTTCGTCACCGTCATCGGCATCGCCGCGCGCAACGGCATCATGCTGCTATCGCACTATCAGCATCTCGAACGCCACGAGGGGATGACCTTCGGCCGCGAACTGGTGCTGCGCGGAGCGGAAGAGCGGTTGGTGCCGATCCTGATGACAGCCGCCTGCGCGGGCCTTGCACTCGTACCACTGATCGTCGCTGGCAACGCGCCGGGGCACGAGATCGAGCATCCGATGGCGATCGTGATCCTCGGCGGTCTCATCTCGTCGACCGCGCTCAACCTGCTGCTGCTGCCCGCGCTCTACGCTCGCTATGGCGAGGAACGCGCCGTGCCGCCTGCTGCCGCACACAAGGAGGCGCTGGCATGATCCGCCGCCTGGCCCCCGCCGCAGCCCTACTCGCATCCGCCTGCATGAGCGTGCCCAAGCCACCGCCCACTGTGGCGCCGGACAGCGCCACCGGGGCATTCGCATCGCTTCCGGTGGCCTCGATCGCGCCGGTGCCCGACGACTGGTGGCGGCTTTATGACGATCCTGTGCTCGACGGACTGGTGCGCTCGGCCTTGACCGCCAACGCGGACCTGCGGGTCGCCTATGCCAACCTCGATGGCGCACGCGCGGCCTTACGACAGGCACGGGCGGCGCGGTTGCCGCAGACGACGATCGAGAGCGCGCTTGGCGTTGACAACCCCGCCGGACAGCCGAGTGCGTCGGGCAATGTGCCCACAACGGATTACGATATCGCCGCAACCGCGAGCTGGGACCTCGACCTGTTCGGCCGGCTTCGCTCGGCCGCGACCGCGGCGGGCGCTGATACCGAGGCGCAAGTGGCCGTCGTCGACGGACTGCGCGTTGCGGTCGTTGCCGATACCGTGCTGGCCTATGTCGACCTGTGCGGATCGACCCGCGCCATCGCCACCGCGCGCGAGGTCGCTGCGGCGCAGGACCGTTCGGTCGCTCTCGTGCGCGAGCAGTTGCGTGCCGGCGAGGTGTCGCCGCTGGAAGTCTCGCAGGTCGCGACGATCGCCGCTGCCACTCGTGCCGCCATCGCCCCGTTCGAGGCGCAGCGCGCCAATGCGCTGTACCGGCTCGCGACGCTGCAGGGGCGCCCGCCCGCCGAAGCGCGCGCCTACCGCTTCGCCTGCACCGCCGCGCCCCGTCTGCGCGGGGCGGCACCGGTCGGCGACGGCACCGCGCTGCTGCTACGCCGTCCCGACGTGCGCGAAGCAGAGCGCCGCCTTGCCGCCGCGGCCGCACGGATCGGCGTGGCACGCGCGGACCTCTATCCACGGGTCAATCTGGGCGGGGCTGTCGGGTTGCTGTCCGGCGGGATCAGTGCGGCGGTGACGCCGCTCGTCAGCTGGGCCTTTCCCAACCAGGCACCGGCACGCGCACGTCTCGAACAGGCCCGCGCGACCGAGCGCGCGGCGCTGGCCGGGTGGGACGTGGCGGTGCTGCGGTCACTGCGCGAGGTCGAGACGGCCTTGGCGACCTACGATGCCGAAACCCGTCGCAACCGCGATCTGGCGACCGCCTCGCGCGAGGCGCAGGCCTATGCGCGGCGGGCCGCTGCCCGGGTCCGCCTTGGCGATGCGCCCGGCCTGCTTCAGGTCGACGCGCAGCGCGCGGCTGCATCGGCGACCCTCCAACAGGTCCAGTCCGATCTGGCGGTGTCGCAGAACGAGGTCGCTCTGTTCCGCGCCTTGGGCGGCGGTTGGCGAACCGACGCCGCTACGCGATAATTGGGCAATGCGGATATTGATCGTCGAGGATGATAGCGACACCCGCGCCTTCGTCGCGCAGGGGATGGGCCAGGCCGGGCATCAGGTCGCGGTCAGCGAGGATGGCCGCGACGGGCTGTTCCAGGCGACCGGCGGGGGGTTCGACGCGATCGTGGTCGACCGGATGCTGCCCGGCCTCGACGGGCTGGCGCTGGTGAAGGCGTTGCGCGCGGCGGGCGATGCGACGCCGGTTCTGATGCTGACCGCGGTCGGCGGGATTGCCGATCGCGTCGAGGGGCTGGAGGGCGGGGCCGACGACTATCTGGTGAAGCCCTTCGCCTTCTCCGAACTGGCCGCCCGCCTCAATGCGCTGGCGCGCCGGCCGGCACCACGCGGCGATGACGCGCATCTGCTGCGGGTCGGCGATATCGTCCTCGATCTGCATCGCCGCACCGTCGAGCGCGACGGCCGACGCGTCACCCTGCAACCGCGCGAGTTCGCGCTGCTCGCCGAGCTGATGCGCAATCCGCGCCGGGTAATGACGCGCACCATGCTGCTGGAGCGGGTGTGGGATTTCGACTTCGACCCAAAGACCAACATCGTCGAGACGCATCTGAGCCGGCTGCGCTCCAAGCTCAACGCCGGCTTCGACGCCGATGCGATCGAGACGGTGCGAGGTGCTGGCTACATGATCCGGGGCGAATAGATGCTCACCCGCCTGTGGCGCTCGACCTTCGGCATCGTTGTGCTTGTCGCGCTGGCGTTCAGCGCCGCGACGCTGGCGATCGGTGCCGTCGCCTATGAAGTGACGCACGAGGCACTGGAGGAGCAACTGGACCATCGGGTCGCGGTGGAGACCCGCGCGCTCGTCGCAGAAGCGCGCGAAGGTGGTCTGGCGGCGGTGTCCGAGGCAATCCACCTACGCGAGGACGCGCGCAACGAAGCGAGCCTTGATTATCTGCTCGTTGACCGCGCCGGGCGGCCGATCGCCGCGACGATCACGCCGCTGACGCCGGTCGAGCCAGGCTATCAGGAGCATTTCGGCTTCCGACGCGGCAACGTGACCGGCGTCGGTCAGGCGCTTGCGACACCGCTGCCTGGCGGGATGCTCGTCGTCGTCGCTGATCGACGTGACCTTGCCGCGATCGACCGGACACTGGCGTCGCTGTTCGCCACCGCGCTTGCGGCGATGCTGGCGCTGGGAATCGGCGCAGCCGTGCTGGTCGGATGGCTAACCCGGCGTCGCCTGTCGCGCATCGATGCCACGGCGCAGGCGATCATCGCCGGAGACCTAGCGCATCGGGTGCCGCGCGACGGGTCGGACAGCGAATTCGATCGCCTCGCCGCCACGCTCAACCGGATGCTCGATCGCATCGCCGCGCTGATGGATAATCTGCGGCAGGTGTCGACCGACGTGGCGCACGACCTGCGCACCCCCCTTACCCGCCTGTGTAACCAGCTTGATCGCGCTGCGACCGGGGACACAGACGCGATCGAGGCGGCACGGCGGCAAGCCGACGATCTGCTGGAGATATTCGCCGCGCTGCTGCGCATCGCCGAGGTCGAAGGGTTGGCTGAACGTCGAGCGTTGGGAGCGGTCGATCTGTCGGCGCTGCTGGAGGACATGGCCGAAACTTATCGTCCCGACTTCGAGGCTGCCGGCCATACGCTGACGATCGACGTCATGCCCGGACTGCATATCGAGGGCGACCGGCGCCTGCTCGCGCAGGCATTGTCGAACCTTCTGGAGAATACGTTGCGGCACACGCCGGCCGGCACCGCTGCGAAGCTCTCCGCCAAGGTGTCGCATGATGCAATTGAAGTGACGCTGGAGGACAATGGTCCGGGCGTTGCTCCTGCTGATGCCAAACGCCTGTTTCAGCGTTTCGCCCGCGCCGAAGCGTCACGCACCACCGAGGGACATGGGCTGGGCCTTGCTCTGGTTCGCGCCATCGCCGTTGCTCATGGCGGCGATGCGCTTCTGTCCCGATCCGAGCGGGCCTTCGGTGTCACCATACGCCTTCCCAAATAGAGCGAGAGGCGCTGGCGATCGACTTCAGAGTTCTCAAAACTTGAGTGAACGAGGCTTCTGAGAAGCCGCAAGCTTTCCCGTTTCAGCATCCCAATGGGAATGCCCTGGCCGTCTCGCTCGCGGTTCCTAATCAGGAAGGCGAGACGTTATGTCTGTAATATGCTACGGCGATGCGTAGAGGAGCCGGTCTATGGGTATGCTGGTGGTTTCGGCAGTTTTTGTCGTGATGATCGCCGTCTTGGCTTGCCGCGCGAATATGCGATTCCGTAGCGAAAGCCGACTTCCCATGCAGTGGGGAATTACAGGGGCAGTAAACTGGTCCGCACCTCGATCTGTCGCACTTGCCTTCATGCCGATACTGGCGACTGTGGTTCTTGGCTTTCAGGTACTCATGGCATTAAATGTTCCTACCCGAGCCGGGCAGGAGGCGCTTGTGTTTCCCGTGTTGGTCGGAACCGGTGTGACACTTGTCGCGGTCCAGCTTCTGCATTTTTGGTTGATCGATAGGACGTTGCGCCGCAACGTCGGGTAGGTATTGCTCGCTGGTCAGGTCGCCGCTCCCGATCGATCATCGTTTCTAGAAATGCTGGCGACTACGGATGCACCAAGTAGCGAACAACAACGCCAAGTGGTACATACCGGGCCAGCAACGATGTCGGAGGTCTAGAATGACGAAAGCATATCGCTTGTGCATCAAGATCGCGCTAGTGCCGACCGCAACATTCGTCGTGGGCCTCCTCAGTTTCATGGCCCTGCGAGCGGCGAGCGGCATCAGCCCACTTCCCACTGGTGCTACTCAATACGTTACTAGCGCAAGCCTTCTGATGACATTTGGCGCTATCGTGGCGGCCAACCTTTTGCGTGTCAGGCTCAACCGCTAAAGCTGTCTGCTTTCACAGCACGTTCGGCATTCCCGCAATTCGATCGGTTCCGAGAACGCCCGAGCGATCTCGCTGGCCGTTCGTTTGCGGGAAAGGCGTTACGGTGCCGATCCCGGCCTACCGCGCCATGCGAAGGGGCATGTTGCCGCCACAAACACCATGAAGGCGATTTGCTCGATCACCTGTGGCGAAGCGGCGAAAGTTTGCAGTAGAGGAGGGAAGTATCGCGCCTCAATCCAGACGTTATGGATCACGTCCGTTGCGATGATCGCGACCGTTGCGGCAACTCCCAGGTTTGGCCGCACGAAAAGGAGGATCACGGCAGCGGGATCAACGAAGGCCAGCGTTGTCCAGAACGTAGCACTTGCCCTCGGAAACCCGCCATAGTCCCAGCCGAAGCCATGGTGATATATGGCCCACCAATGGTTATAGGTCGCACCTAACAGGCATAAGGCCTAGACTACTCGCAGGATCAGGCTGCGCTTTGCCCCTGTGCTGTCCCTCGCGTGACCCATGCCGCCTTTGTCATACAGCCAGCGTGGTCCGTCAATTTGCACCAGCTAGTGGGGTTTCGCCTTTCCCGATCAACGATCCCATGCGAGACGGGATCGCAGAACCTTGAGGTGTCATTCCGCCCCCAACCGCAACAACCACCAGCGGCGCATTTTTCAACAGCCCCGGTCGTTTTCTGGACACAGGCGGCCGTTTGCACAGGCAATCTATAAACGGGTGTTTACAGGAGCTTAGCGTGATCGGGTGTTCAACAAACGGCACTTTCTGAACGGATGGCTGCTTCTGGGGAGCGGAGCGTAGCCAACGAGTGGCCGCGATTGGGTCGCTAGCTGCCGCCTGTCTCAGCTGAGATCAACGGCAGCTATTGCGTTCTGTCACCCGAAAGCAGTCAGGCAGGAATCCACCCACCTTCAGCCGTTCGTCCGAGCGGTCGCGCCAAGAGCCGCCATTCCAGTGGATTGAGGAAGCTTCCCCCAGCGAATGACCGAAGGTGGTGGATTGTGTTGAAAAAGGCGGCTTCGAGTGCCGGTCGGCATGATGGGTGA
>JAPJRE010000216.1 GCA_030824725.1 Sphingomonas sp. | reverse complement strand
GCCCGGCCCCGCCCGTCATCCCGGCGAAAGCCGGGATCCATTGGGGTCTCCGTCGCGGTTCTTGCCGAGGCCGTTTGGCGTCTGGATTCCGGCTTTTCGCCGGGATGACGGCTGTCGAGAAGTACGGCGCAACGACGCTGTTGCCGCCCCCGCCCTCCGCCGGCCCCGGCCCCTCCAATAATCGGACAAATCGGCAAATCCCGCTTTGGCAACGCGCCCCCGCGCGCTAGGGCGCAATCGTCTGTCTTTCCTGAATGAGGACGCTTGCATGAAGTTGCTTCGCTACGGCCCGCGCGGTGCCGAAAAGCCCGGCATCCTGGACGCCGAGGGCCGCATCCGCGACCTGACCGGCCTGGTGCCCGACCTCACCGTCGACGTGATCGAGCGGATCCGCGCGGTGGATCCCACCACGCTGCCGCTGGTCGAGGGCGACGTTCGCCTGGGCGTGCCTGTGGCGAACATCGGCAAGTTCCTCGCGATCGGCCTCAACTATGCCGATCACGCCCGCGAAGCCGGCCTCGAGCCGCCGCCCGAACCGATCTTCTTCACCAAGGCGATCTCGTGCCTCACCGGCCCGAACGATCCGGTGATGATCCCCAAGGACTCGCAGAAGAGCGACTGGGAAGTCGAGCTGGGCGTGATCATCGGCAAGACCTGCCGCCATGTCGACCAGGCCGATGCGCTGGACCATGTCGCGGGCTTCGTCCTCGCCAACGACGTGTCCGAGCGCGCCTTCCAGAAGGAGCTCGGCAGCCAGTGGGACAAGGGCAAGGGCTGCGACACCTTCGGACCCGTCGGCCCGTGGCTGGTGACGCCGGACGAGGTGGCCGACTGCCAGGCGCTCGACATGTATCTGGACCTCAACGGCAAGCGCATGCAGACCGGCAACACGTCGACGATGATCTTTCCGGTGGCGGAATGCATCGCCTATATGAGCCGCTTCATCACGCTCCACCCCGGCGACCTGCTGATCACCGGCACGCCCCCCGGCGTCGGCGAAGGCCAGAAGCCCGAGAAGATCTTCCTCAAGCCCGGCGACGTGATGGAGCTGGGGATCACCGGCCTCGGCACCCAGCGCCAGGACGTGATCGCGTTCGATCTGGCGAAGCTGGAGGGCTGACGCCCGCCATCACCCTCACCCTTCCGGCGCTTCGCGCCTCCCTCCCTCTCCCTTGGAAGGGAGAGGGAAGCAGCGCCGAACGCCCTCTCCCTTCCAAGGGAGAGGGAGGGGACCCGCCGCCGCAGGCGGTGGGGAGGGTGAGGGTGACCTTGTAGTCCTCCCCTAAATCGCCTCCACCGCCAGCACCTCAATCGCTTCCGGCTTCCCGCCGAAATCGACCCGCTCGCCTTCCTCCGCGCCGAGCAGGGCGTGCGCCAGCGGCGCCTGGAAGGCCAGCCGGTCGGCCGCCGGATCAGCCTCATCATGGCCGACGATCTCGATCACCCGCTCGCGCCCGTTCAGCTTGATCCGCACGCGCGCGCCGATCCCCGCCACGCCGTCCTCGAGGGGCGGCGCGATCTGCGCGGTGGCGGCGCGGGTGTTCCAGTAGCGCAACTCGCGCTTCAGCCCTTCCTTGGCCTCCGCATCGCCCTCGGCCTCGATCGCCGCCTCCAGCGCGGCGACCTTGCCCGCGATCAGCGTCGGCCCCGCTGCCGTGACCAGGTTGGGCCCGGCCGGCAGCGGCAGCTCGAACTTCGGTTCCTTGTGTTCCTCGTCGCTCTCGCGGCGAAACGCGACACTCATCGTTGGGGCAGTTCCTCAAGCATGGACGATACCTTCCAAAGATCGATCGCGCCTTCGGTTGCATGGGTGTCGATTTCGGCGAGTTCCTCGGCGGTGAAGTCGAGATTCTTCACTGCATCCAGCGAATCGTCGAGCTGCTGCACCGTGCGCGCGCCGACCAGCGCCGAGGTCACGCGCGGATCGCGCAGCACCCAGGCGATCGCCATCTGCGCCAGCGTCTGCCCGCGCTTCTCGGCGATCGCGTTGAGCGCGCGGACGCGGGCGATATTCTCGTCCGAGAGCAGCCGCGTGTCGAGCGAGCCGCCCTTGGCCGCGCGCGCATCCTCGGGCACGCCGTTCAGATATTTGCGCGTCAGCATCCCCTGCGCCAGCGGCGAGAAGGCGATGCAGCCGGTGCCGAGATCCTCGAGCGTGTCGAGCAGGCTCTCCTCGATCCAGCGGTTGAGCATCGAATAGCTCGGCTGGTGGATCAGCAGCGGCACCTTGTAGTCCGCCAGGATCGCGGCGGCCTTGCGGGTCAGCTCGGGCGAATAGCTGGAGATGCCGACATAGAGCGCCTTGCCCTGGCGGTGGATCTGGGCGAGCGCGCCCATCGTCTCCTCCAGCGGCGTCTTGGGGTCGACGCGGTGCGAGTAGAAGATGTCGACATAGTCGAGCCCCATCCGCTTGAGGCTCTGGTCGCACGAGGCGATCAGATATTTCTTGCTGCCGCCGACATCGCCGTACGGCCCGGGCCACATGTCCCAGCCGGCCTTGGTCGAGATGATCAGCTCGTCGCGGTGCTGCGCGAAGTCGGTCGCCAGCACGCGGCCGAAATTCTCTTCGGCCGAGCCATAGGGCGGCCCGTAATTGTTCGCGAGATCGAAGTGCGTCACGCCGCGATCGAACGCCCGGCGCAGCATCGCGCGGGCATTTTCGAACACGTCGGTGCCGCCGAAATTCTGCCAGAGCCCCAGGCTGATCGCCGGCAGGTCGAGCCCGCTCACGCCGCAGCGGCGATAGGGCATGCGGCCGTCATATCGGTCGGCATCGGCGTGCCAGGGCTGGGGATAGGCCATCATCTCTCTCCATCGGGAAGGCTGTACGGAACGCGCCTATACGCACGCCGGGTCCGTTGCGGAACACCCTCGCCCACCAACAAGGGCACGCCGCCCCCAAGGACAGCTATCTTGTCCCGATCGTTGCCGGCGGGTAACGCGGTCGGCCATGCAGTATCACAGCACCCGCGGCGGCGCGCCCTTGCTGGGCTTTCGCGACGTCACCCTCACCGGCCTCGCCAGCGACGGCGGCCTCTACGTCCCGACCCAGTGGCCGCGCTTCTCGGCCGAGGACATCGCGGGATTACGCGGCCTGTCCTATGTCGAGACGGCGGTGCGGGTCATGCTGCCCTTCGTCACGCCGGACCTTTCGGAAGACGAACTGCGCCAGCTCTGCGCCCAGGCCTATGGACGCTTCTCGCACGCCGCGGTGACCCCGCTGGTCCAGATCGACCAGCAGCACTGGCTGCTCGAGCTGTTCCACGGCCCCACCCTCGCCTTCAAGGACGTGGCGCTCCAGCTGCTCGGGCTGCTGTTCGAGAAGTTCCTGAGCGGCACCAACCAGCACCTCACCATCGTCGGCGCGACCTCGGGCGACACCGGCAGCGCCGCGATCGACGCGGTGGCGGGGCGCATCGGTGTCGACATCTTCATGCTGCACCCGCAGGGCCGCGTGTCGGACGTCCAGCGCCGCCAGATGACCACGGTGCTCGCGCCCAACGTCCACAATATCGCGATCGACGGCAGCTTCGACGATGCCCAGGCGCTGGTGAAGGCGATGTTCAACGATCGCGACTTTGCCGGCCGCTTCCAGCTGAGCGCAGTCAACTCGATCAACTGGGCCCGGCTGATGGCGCAGATAGTCTATTATTTCTACGCCGCGGTCCGCCTCGGCGCGCCCGAGCGGGCCGTGGCGTTCTCGGTGCCGACCGGCAATTTCGGCGACGTGTTCGCCGGCTATGTCGCCGCGCGCATGGGCCTGCCGGTGGCCAAGCTGGTGGTCGCCACCAACGTCAACGACATTCTCCACCGTGCGCTGTCGGCCGGCGATTATTCGGCGGGCACCGTCACGCCCACCGCCGCGCCCTCGATGGACATCCAGGTCAGCTCGAACTTCGAGCGGCTGCTCGCCGATCTCGCCGGCGCGCCGATCGCGGACCAGATGCGCGGCTTCGAATCGACCCGCGCGATGCAGCTCACCAACATGCAGCGCGAGGGCGCCTCCAAGCTCTTCACCAGCGACGCGATCGACGCCGACGGCATGAACGAGGCGATGCGCTGGGCCTGTGCCGAAGCTGGCCAGGTGATCGACCCGCACACCGCGATCGGGCTCGCCGCCGCGCAGCGCGCCGGGCTGGCGCCGGACGTGCCCGTCGTCACCCTCGCTACCGCGCACCCGGCCAAGTTCCCCGACGCCGTGGAACGCGCCACCGGCGTCCGCCCGCACGTGCCGAACCGCATCGGCGACCTGTTCGATCGCCAGGAGCGCTACGACACCCTGCCCGCCGAGTTCGGCGCGATCACCGGCTATATCGCCGAGCGGGCGCACGCCCGGCCGTGAAGCTCGTCACCCTCACCGGCGAGCCCTGGGGCGATTATGGGCTGATCGATTCGGGCCATGGCCGCAAGCTCGAGCGCTACGGCGCCTATCGCTTCATCCGGCCCGAGCCCCAGGCGATGTGGGCGCCGGCCGCGGCCGAGTGGGACGCGCATGCCGAGTTCGTCCCCGGCTCCGACGAGGATGGCGGCGGCCGCTGGGAATATCTGAAGCCTACGCCCCGCGAAGGCTGGCCGCTGGCATGGCGCGAGGTGCGCTTCACCGCCCAGACCACACCCTTCCGCCATCTCGGCTCCTTCCCGGACATGGCGCCGGTATGGGACTGGATGCGCGGCCGGATCGACGGCATGGACAGCCCTGAGTGCATGAACCTGTTCGGCTATACCGGCGTCGGCTCGCTGGCGCTGGCGGCGGCGGGCGCCAAGGTGACGCATGTCGATGCCTCCAAGAAATCGGTGATGGAGGGCAAGGCCAACGCCCAGCTCTCGGGCATGGCCGACAAGCCGATCCGCTGGATGATCGACGACGCATGCAAGTTCACCGCGCGCGAGGTACGCCGGGGGCGGCGCTATGACGGCATCATCCTCGATCCGCCCAAATGGGGCCGCGGCCCGAACGGCGAGGTGTGGAAGCTGGAGGAAGGCCTGCCGTCGCTGATCGACGACGTGGCCAAGCTGCTCGACGCGGACTCGCGCTTCCTGTTCCTCACCGTCTATGCGGTGCGCATGTCGGCGCTGGCGATCGGCGAACTGGTCCGCCAGGCGATGGCGGACAAGGGGGGCACGGTGGAAGCGGGCGAGCTGACGGTGCGCGAAGAAGCGCGCGGGCTGGAGCTGCCGACGGCGATTTTTGCGCGGTGGTCACGCTAGCCGCCGCGCCTCACGACCCCGTCCGCGCCAGTTCTCCCGCCTCCTGCATCAGCGCGGGTTTGCCGAACAGATAGCCTTGCGCCTCCTCGCAGCCCTCGCGCACCAATAGCTCGCGCTGCGCATCGGTCTCCAGCCCCTCGGCCAGCACCGGGATCGACAGGCTGCGACCCAGCGCCAGGATCGCGCGGATGATCGCGCGCGACTGCTCGCTGCGTTCGGAATCGGCCAGGAACGACTTGTCGATCTTGATCTTGTCGAACGGGAAAGAATGGAGCGTGTCGAGCGACGAATAGCCGGTGCCGAAATCGTCCATCGCCACCCGGATGCCCAGCGCCTTGATCCGGCGCAGGCTGTGGAGCGCGCGCGCCTTGTCGGCAATAAGCGCGGTCTCGGTGATCTCCAGCTCCAGCCGCGTCGGCGCCAGCCCGGTCTCGACCAGTATCTCGGTGATCAGCTCGGGCAGATCGGGCTTGAGCAACTGCACCGGCGAGAGGTTGACCGCGACATTCTGCCCCGAGGACCAGTTAGCCGCCTCGGCGCACGCGGTCCGGAGCACCCATTCACCCAGCCGGATGATCTCGCCGGTTTCCTCGGCGATCGGGATGAAGTCCATCGGCGGGATGTTGCCCAATCGCGGATGCGCCCAGCGCAACAGCGCCTCGTACCCCACCACGGCATCGGTCAGCAGCGAACGTTGCGGCTGGTACAGCAGCCGCAATTCGCCGCGCGTGGCGGCAAAGCGCAGGTCGTTGGCAACGACGCGGCGGTGCCGCGCCTGTTCGTCCATGCCCGGTTCGTAATAGCAGATACGCTCTGCGAAATCGCCCTTCGCCCGATACATGGCGAGGTCGGCATTGTTGAGCAGCGCTTCGCGATCGGGCGCATCGCTGGGGAAGACGGCGACGCCGATGCTCGCGCCGACTGACAACGAGCCATGCGCCGCGAACCCGCCGAGCATGCAGGCTTCGAGTCGCGCAACGAACGGCTCCAGCTCGGCGGCGTGCTCGAACCTTTTGGCCACGGCGAATTCGTCGCCACCCATGCGCGCGGCGATCTCGTTCTCTTGTAGCGCGCCCGCCAGTGCCTGGCCGATCTCGCGCAGCACCCGGTCGCCTTCACTATGGCCGAGCGAATCATTGATCTCCTTAAACCGATCGAGATCAATTGCCACCACCGCCACCTGGCCGCGCTCGCCGCCGGCGCGCGCGAGCTCGGCATCGAGCCAGCCGTGAAATTGCAGGCGGTTGGGCAGACCGGTCAGCGCATCGTGCAGCGCCATATGGGCGATCCGCGCCTCGGAGCGGCGCCGTTCGCTAATGTCTTCGATTGTGGTTACCCAGCCGCCATCCGGAAGCTTGCGGCTGTCGACAGACAGCACGAAATCCGCATCATATTCGGCGACGATCGTCGGATCGGCCCCGTCTGCCAGCGAGGCGAGGATGCGGTCTCGTGCCTCCGCCACGCGCGCGTCCGAGACCGGCTTTCCGCTGCGTGCCTCGAGTGCGGTCCGAATAAGCAACGGAAGCGCCGTTCCGGGTTGGCAGCTTCCCGGCTCCAATCCCCACAAGCTCAGGAACCGCTCGTTGCGCAGCAGCAGCAGCT
>JAPJRE010000215.1 GCA_030824725.1 Sphingomonas sp. | reverse complement strand
TCACCCATCATGCCGACCGGCACTCGAAGCCGCCTTTTTCAACACAATCGGGGCGCAAACGGACACAAGGCCCGCTCACCCCCGAACCGGAATCCCCGCGGCCGCCAGCGCGGCATGCGCCTCGGCGATGGTCGCCTGGCCGAAGTGGAAGATCGACGCCGCCAGCACCGCCGAGGCATGGCCGTCGCGGATACCCGCCACCAGATCGTCCAACCCGCCGACGCCGCCCGAGGCCACCACCGGCACCGTCACCTGGTCGGCGATGGTGCGGATCAGGTCGATGTCATAGCCGTCGCGGGTGCCGTCGCGGTCCATCGAGGTGACGAGCAGCTCGCCCGCGCCCAGCTCGGCGAGGCGCAGCGCGTGCTCCACCGCGTCGATGCCGGTTTCGCGGCGGCCGCCATGGGTGAACACTTCCCAGCGCCCGTCGCCGGTCCGCCGCGCGTCGACCGAGGCGACGACGCACTGGCTGCCCATCCGGTCGGCGATTTCCGCCACCACTTCCGGCCGCGACACCGCGGCGCTGTTCACCGCGACCTTGTCCGCGCCGGCCAGCAGCAGCGCGCGGGCATCCTCGACGCTGCGCACCCCGCCGCCGACGGTGAGCGGCATGAAGCACACTTCGGCGGTGCGGCGCACCACGTCGAGGATCGTGCCGCGCGCCTCGTGGCTGGCGGTGATGTCGAGGAAGCACAGCTCGTCGGCGCCCGCCGCGTCATAGGCGCGGGCCTGCTCGACGGGATCGCCGGCGTCGCGCAGTTCGACGAAGTTCACGCCTTTCACGACGCGGCCGTTCGCAACATCGAGGCAGGGGATCACACGGGCGCGGACGGTCATCGCCCGGCCTCGATCGCCTCGGCGAGGTCAAGCCGGCCGTCATAGAGCGCGCGGCCCGAGATCACGCCCTCGATGCCGTCCGCCACATGGCCGCGCAGCGCATGGATGTCGTGGATGTCGGTAACGCCGCCGCTGGCGATCACCGGGATCGACACGGCGCGGGCGAGCGCGACGGTCGCTTCGACGTTGCAGCCCTTGAGCAGCCCGTCGCGGCCGACATCGGTGAAGAGCAGCGCCGCGACGCCGGCATCCTCGAAGCGGCGGGCGAGATCGACGACGCTCACGTCCGACACATCGGCCCAGCCATGCGTCGCGACCATGCCGTCGCGGGCGTCCACCGCGACGACGATCTGGCCGGGATGCGCGCGGGCGGCCTCGCGGACGAGGTCGGGGTTCTCCAGCGCCGCGGTGCCGATCACGACGCGAGTGACGCCCATGTCGAGCCAGCGCGCGATCGATTCGCGGTTCCGGATGCCGCCGCCGAGCTGCACCTTGCTGGGCGTCCGGGCGAGGATGTTGGCGACGGCGAGGCCATTGACCGATTCGCCCGCAAAGGCGCCGTCGAGGTCGACGACGTGCAGCCATTCGGCGCCGGCCTCGGCGAACAGCGCGGCCTGGGCGGCGGGGTCGTCGCCGTACACCGTGGCGCGCGCCATGTCGCCTTCGGCGAGGCGAACGACCTGGCCGGCCTTGAGATCGATGGCGGGGAAGATGTGCAGTGTCATGGGATCTCAGGGCTTCCAGGCGAGGAACCGTTCGAGCAGCGCGATGCCGTAGCGCTGGCTCTTTTCGGGGTGGAACTGCAGGCCGACGATATTGTCGCGGCCGATCGCGGCGGTCACCGGGCCGCCATGGTCGGTGGTGGCGAGCACCGCGTCGCCGTCAAAGGCGAAGCTGTGGAGGAAATAGGCCTCGCCGCGCTCGATCAGCGGGTGGTCCACCGTCGGTACGACATCGTTCCAGCCCATGTGCGGCACGCGCAGCTCGGGGCTCGCGGGCAGCTGGCGGACGGTGCCGGGGATCCAGCCGAGCCCGACATGGCTGCCGAGCTCCTCGCCGGTCGTCGCCAGCAGCTGCATGCCCACGCACACGCCGAGAAACGGCACCGCGTCGCGCAGCACGCGAGTCTCCAGCGCCTCGATCATGCCGGGCAGCGCGCGCAGCCCCGAGGCGCAGGCGCCGAACGCGCCGACGCCGGGCAGTACCACCCGGTCCGCACTCAGCACCACCGCCGGATCGGCGGTCACCGCGATGTCGGCAGCGCCCGCCGCCTTCAGCGCATTGTGCACCGAATGGAGGTTGCCCGCGCCGTAATCGATCAGCGCGACGCTCACTGGCCGAGCGCTTCCAGCCCCGGCGCGAGGATGCTCGGGGCGACTTCGATGAACGCATATTCGGCCGCACCCGCGGTGGCGAAGGGATCGCCCGCCGCCCAGGTCTGCACTTCTTCGAGCGAGCCGCGCGCCATGAAGAAGCCGCCGGTCACCGGCACCTTGCGGCCCGCGACCATCAGCCGGCCGTCGGCGACGCCCTGCTTGAGCCAGTCGACATGCGCCGGGCGCAGTTCGTCGATCTGGGCGATGTCTACCTTGTAGGTCAGCAGCACGAGGATCATCACAGCACTCCCTTGGTCGACGGGATGGCATCCGCCTTGCGCGGATCGATCTCCACCGCCTCGCGCAGCGCGCGGGCCAGGCCCTTGAACGCGGCTTCGGCGATATGGTGGTTGTTGCTGCCGTACAAAGTCTCGACGTGCAGCGTCAGCCCCGCAGTCTGGGCGAAGCTGTGGAACCAGTGCTCGAACATCTCGGTGTCCATCTCGCCGAGCTTCTTCTGCGAGAATTCGGTCTTCCACACGAGATAGGGGCGGCCGGAAATGTCGATCGCGACGCGGGTCAGCGTCTCGTCCATCGGCGAGAGCGCATCGGCATAGCGGCGGATGCCCTTCTTGTCGCCCAGCGCTTTCGCAATGGCCTCGCCGATCGCGAGCCCGGTATCCTCCACCGTGTGGTGCTGGTCGATATGGAGGTCGCCCACGGTCTTGATGTCCATGTCGATCAGCGAGTGCCGGCTCAGCTGCTCGAGCATGTGATCGAAGAATCCGATGCCCGTATGGATGGTATAGACGCCGGTGCCGTCGAGGTTGACGGTAACGTCGATCGAGGTTTCGCTGGTCTTGCGGCTGATGGTCGCGGTGCGCATGGGGTGCACATAACGCGCATGGCGCTTCATGCAATCTTGACCGTAATTTTCGATCCGCTACCCAAGGGGCATGAATGCCTCCGTGCCCGATAGTTTGATTCCGTATGACGAGATCGTGCAGGAAGCCCTGCGCGCCGTGGTGGGCCGTGTGCTCGGATCGGTCGCGCAGTCGGGCAGCCTGCCGGGCGCGCATCATTTCTACATCACCTTCAAGACGCAGGCGCCCGGGGTCGATATCCCGCAGCGGCTGATGGAGCGGTTCCCGGACGAGATGACCATCGTCCTCCAGCACCGCTACTGGGACCTGACGGTGGACGACCGGAAATTCTCGGTGGGCCTCAGCTTCAACCAGATCCCGTCGATCCTGACGATCCCGTTCGCGGCGATCACCGGTTTCCACGATCCGGCGGTGAATTTCGAGCTGCGCTTCCAGGCGACCGAAGGCCCCGAGGGCCCCGAGCCGCACGAGCATGACGACGCCGAGAATGACGGCGACGGCCCGGTGGCCAAGCCCGCCGAGGACGGCTCGAACGTCGTGTCGGTGGACTTCAAGCGGAAGAAGTAAGGGGAAGCGGCGCGCTTCCTCGCTTTTGCGGGAGGGGCGCTGCGTCGGCTGGGCCCCTGCATGGCTGCATTGGCAAGGCTGCCGTTACCGAGGCGAATAATAGGCCTGATATTCCGGATGTGCGGCAAAGAGGGAGGCAAATCCCTCGCTGTCGTTGAAGAGCAGAGTTGCCTCACATCCAACGTCACCATAATCAATAATCGCGACTGATGTTGTCGCGATCGCAGGGTGTTGATTGTCGCTTGCAGTCAGTGCGTTGCCTCTATCCCCGGCATATCTGCCCTCAGTCGTGTTTGCGTGAATGTCGGGATCCTAGTGGCGAGAAGGCGAGAACGTGCCGAAGGCGATGCCCATAGGTGGGTCTAAATGCTCCAGGGCGACTGTTCCGATCAGGATCTGACCTTGGTATATGTTGACCTGCATGACGTAGCGTCGCACGCTGGCTGAACGTCTTCAACCGGGCGTTGGCTGAGGCGGCGGCCAATAGCCTATCCCTTCAAATCAGCCCCTTCGCCCTTAAGCTGGCATGGCCTTCGCTGCCGATGATGATGTGGTCGTGCACCACGATGCCGAGCGGCTTACCCGCCTCGATGATCTTGCGCGTCACGTCGATGTCGGCGCGGCTCGGGCTCGGGTCGCCCGACGGGTGGTTATGGACGAGGATCAGTGCCGCCGAGCCCAGGTGCAGCGCCCGCGCGATAACCTGGCGGACATAGATCGGCGCCTCGTCGATCGAACCCTCGTTCATCAGTTCGTCCCGGATCAGCATGTTGCGGCCGTTCAAATGGAGGACGCGCACCCGCTCGATCACGTGCGGCGCCATGTCGGCGCGCAGATAGTCGAGCAGCGCCTGCCAGTTGGCGAGCACCGGCTTCTCGCGCACGCGGGTCTGCAGCAGGCGAAGCGCCGCGGCATGCACGGCCTTGAGCGCGGCGATCTGCGTCTCCTTGATCCCGTCGATCCGCAGCATCGCCTCGGGATCGGCCGCGAGCAGGCCGGGCAGGCTGCCGAACTCGCGGAGCAGGGTCTTGGCAAGTGGCTTGGTGTCGCGGCGCGGGATGGTCAGCGCCAGCAGATATTCAACCAGTTCGTGGTCGAGCAGTGCGTCGGGGCCGCCCTCGAACAGGCGCTGGCGCAACCGCGCGCGGTGGCCGCTGTTGTCGGGCGCATCCTCGGACATCCGCGCGACTATGCAGCTATCCCATGGCGCCTGCAATGCGCCGGCGTCCGCCGGCGCCCGGGATCGACGCTCCGCTGCGCCGCAGCGCAGGGAATGGCGGATTTCCGTGCCTGCGAACATCGCGCCCCGAGAGGAATCGGCAATGAAGCGTAGGATGCTGCAACGGTTGACTCGGTCGATTGGTCTTCCTAAAGCGCCCGTACGTCGCGGCCATCGGCTGGCGATGCTGTTTGTCGCCCGCCCGATGCGCGGCGGCTTTTTCATATCTGGATCGCCGTGCTCGCTTTGTCTGACGACCCTATCCGTTCCGACCTCGACCGTCGCATCGCCGATGCGAAGGCGGCGGTGCGCGAGGGTCAGATGCCGGTGCGCAAGCCCGAAAAGGGCTATAAGCAAGGCTCGCGGGTGCTCGCCGAACTGATCGGCGCACCGCTGGGCGGTGGGGTGATCGGCTTCGCGCTGGACAGCTGGCTGGGAACGAGCCCCTGGGGGCTCTTGATCCTGCTGGTCCTCAGCGTGATCGTGGCGTTTCGCAACATCTACAAGATTTCGAAGGAGCGCGCAGAGTGAGCGCCGGCAAAATCGATCCGATGGAGCAGTTCAAGGTCGAGCCCGTACTGGGCCGGCATATCGACCTGTTCGGCTATGACATCTCCTTCACCAACTCGGCGCTGTTCATGTTCGTGGTCGCCGCGCTGCTGTTCGTCTTCATGGTGGGCGGCCTGCAGCGCAAGCTGATCCCGGGCAAGTGGCAGCTGATGGTGGAAGGCGCGGTCGGGTTCATCGACTCGATGGTCGCGGTGAACATCGGCAAGGGCGGCAAGAAGTTCGCGCCGTACATCTTCTCGCTGTTCTTCTTCATCCTGTTCGCGAACCTGGTCGGCGTGCTGCCGCTGGCGATCCTGCCGGGGCTGCACACCTTCGCGGTCACCAGCCACATCACCGTCACCGCGGTGCTCGCCTTCTTCTCGTTCGGCATCGTCCTCGCGGTCGGCCTGATCAAGCACGGCGTGAAGTTCTTCTCGCTGTTCGTGCCGCACGGCGCGCCGGTGTGGCTGATGCCCGTCATCGTGCCGGTCGAGCTGATCTCGTTCCTGGTGCGCCCCTTCTCGCTCGGCCTGCGACTGTTCGTCGCGATGACCGCGGGGCACATCCTGCTCGAGGTGTTCGGCAGCTTCGTCGTCCAGGGTATCGCCGCGGGCGGTCCGCTTGGTTGGGTGGTGAGCATCCTGAGCTTTGCGATGATCGTCGGCGTCAGCGCGCTCGAGCTGCTGGTCTGCGCGATCCAGGCCTATGTGTTCGCGCTGCTGACTTCGCTGTATCTCCACGACGCGGTGCACCTGCACTAAGTCGATCCGTTTCGTTCTGAATTTTTAAGATTATCTAGGGAGCTAGAAATGACTGATCTGGGTGCAATGTACATCGGTGCCGGCCTGGCTGCGATCGGTATCGGCCTCGCCGCGCTCGGCGTGGGCAACGTGTTCGGTTCGTTCCTTGAAGGCGCGCTGCGCAACCCGGGTGCGGCAGACGGCCAGCAGGGCCGCCTGTTCATCGGTTTCGCCGCGTCGGAACTGCTGGGCCTGATCGCGTTCGTCGTCGCGATCCTGATCCTCTTCGTCGTCAAGTAAGCAGAACGGAGGCCTCGGCCGATGCCGCAGTTAGATCAGATATCGGAGATCTACGCCTCGCAGGTCTTCTGGCTCGCGATCGTATTTGCCCTGATCTACTTCGGGATCGGCAAGGCGATGGTGCCGAAGATCGAGCGGACGATGGAAGATCGCGCCGCCCGCATCAGCGGCGACCTCGCCGCAGCCGAGGCGGCGCGCGACGCCGCCAAGGCCGCAGACGAGGCCTATCAGGCGGGGCTCGACGCTGCCCGTGCCGAGGCGCTGCGGGTGACCGCCGCCGCCAAGGCGCAGGCGGCGACCGCCGCTGAAGCCAAGCTCAAGGCCGCGCATGCAGCCGACGAAGCGCGGCTTGCCGATGCCTCCCGCACGATCGCCGAGCGCGAGCAGGCGGCGATCGTGCGGGAGG
>JAPJRE010000214.1 GCA_030824725.1 Sphingomonas sp. | reverse complement strand
CCGGCGTCGAGGAGCTGCACGGGCAGGCGAAGGCCGTCGTCGACAAGGCCGACGAGCTCGCCGCCGCGCCGGTGCAGACAGCCCAGGCCGAGACGCAGGACCCGGACACCGCCGAGATCGTCGTCTCGGGCTATCGCGAGAGCCTCACCCTCGCGCAGGAGCTCAAGCGCCGCGCGGTGGGCGCCGAGGACGACATCGTCGCCACCGATATCGCCGCCTTTCCCGACCTGAACCTGGCCGAATCGTTGCAGCGCGTCCCCGGCATCACCATCACCCGCGACACCGGCGAAGGCCGCCAGATCGCGCTGCGCGGGCTTGGCGCCGACTTCACCCGCACCCAGCTCAACGGGATGGAAGTGCTGGGCAACACCGCCTCGGGCATGGACAATCGCGGCTCGGTCAGCCGCTCGCGCTCGTTCGACTACAGCCTGTTCGCCTCGGAGCTGTTCAACCGCATCTCGGTGCAGAAATCCTATGCGGCCGAGCAGGACGAGGGCGGCCTTGCCGGCACCGTGCAGCTCACTACTGCCAAGCCGTTCGACTATAGCGGGAACAAGTTCGTCGTCTCGGCCAAGGGCCAGACCAACAGCAACGCCCCCGGCGTGACCCCGCGCGCGGTGGCGCTCGCCTCGGTCCGCTCGGGCGATTGGGGCGCGCTGGTTTCGGTCGCCTACAGCAAGATCAAGAGCAACGAGTATGGCTATCGCAGCTGGGGCTGGGGCCCGACCAAATATGCCGCGAAGAACATCGGCCCCGAGATCGACGCCGATACCCGCGCCAAGCTGCTCGCCGGCGTCTACCAGCCGACCGCGCAATCGCCCTCGACCTGGTATACCGATCGCCAGCGCCTCGGCGTCACCTCCTCGGTCCAGTATCACCCGGGCGAGAATTTCAAGCTCGACGTCGACTTTCTCTACGGCCGCCTCTGGGATCACCGCGACGATTATGCGCTGGCGACCGCCGGCAGCAACCCGCTGACCGGCTCGACGGTCAACGGCACCCAGGTGATCCGCAGCGCGGTGATCGACGGCACCAACACCCTGCGCGCGGCGAGCTATACCGGGATCGACCTGCGCTCCGAGCACCACATCGTCGAGAACCACACCGATTTCTACCAGGGCGTCGCCAATCTCAGCTGGAAGCTGGGCGACCGGCTGACGCTGCGCGCGCTCGGCGGCTATGAGGAATCGGATTTCGGCCAGCCGGTGTTCGACAAGGTCTTCATGGAGGCCAAGCAGACCGCGTTCAGCTACGACACGCGGCCCCAGATCCCGGTCAACACTTATGGCATCACCCTCACCGATCCCAACCTGTGGACCGTCCAGCGGCTCGACGTGCAGGAAAACAGGATCGTCAACCGCTATGCCAACGGCAAGCTGAGCGCCGACTATGACCTCGGCGACGGGCTGATCCTCAAGGCCGGCAGCGCCTACAAGCACTTCACCAACAGCGGCTATACCTGGGCCAACAAGGTGTTCCACAACGTCCCGGCCAATATCGCGGTGTCGAACGACCTGAAGCAGCTGGTCGGCCCCAAGACGCTGCTCCAATATGTCGTCGGCAATGTCGACGGCGTCTATGCCGCGATTGGCGACAAGCGCGACCTCATCGCCGCCAACCTCCAGGCCGGCAGCGATTACGAGGTCGACGAGAAGACCTGGAACGGCTTCGCCCAGCTCGATCTCGATACCCTGGTGGGCGGCATGCGGCTGCGCGCCAATGCCGGGGTGCGCTATTTCTCGACCGACCTTACCTCGTCGGGCAATCTCGCGGTCGGCACTGCCTTCGTGCCGGTGGTGATCAAGGACAACAGCCATGGCTGGCTGCCCGCGGCCAACCTGGCGCTAGACCTGACCCGGACGCTGGTGTTCCGCCTCAGCGCCGATCGCAACATCAACCGCCCGGGCCTGGGCGACCTCGCCGCGGCGGGCTCGATCACCACCCGCCCCAATGGCGGCAGCCTCAGCCTCGGCAACCCGTATCTCAGACCGTTCAAGGCAACCTCGGTCGAGACCTCGCTCGAATGGTACATGGACAGCCGCGGCTTCGCCTCGATCGGCTTCTTCTACAAGAACATGGACACCTATATCTCGCCGAGCACGACGACGATCCCCTATGGCCAGACCGGCCTGCCGCTGTCGCTGCTGATCCAGGGCCAGGACGCCAACACGCCCTATGACGTGAGCCAGCCGATCAACGGCCCGGGCGCGGACATCAAGGGCGTGGAAGTGGCCGTGCAGCACGACTTCACCTTCCTGCCGGCGCCGTTCGATCACCTCGGCGTCACCGCCAACGGCACCTGGTTCGACGGCGAGCAGCAGGGCAAGGTGGGCAGCAGCTTCGTCACGCTGCCGCTGTTCAACCTTTCCAAATGGGCGGCGAACGCGACGCTCTATTATGAGGACAAGGATTGGGGCATCCGCGTCTCCGACGCCTATCGCAGCAAATACTACACCGGCCTCGGCACGGTGGGGAATGTCGGCGACTGGATCGAGGGCACCCACAATATCGACGCCCAGGCGCATGTGAACCTGCGCCCCGGCATCCGCCTGATCGCAGAGGGCATCAACCTCACCAACCAGCCAATCCAGCAGTTCGCCGGCGGCGCGATCGCGCGGCGGGTGGTCTACACCACCAGCGGCCGCACCTTCACGCTGGGCTTCAGCGCCGAGTTCTGAGCCAAGCAGGCGCACCCCGGTCGGCGATCGGGGTGCGCCACACGCGCCGCCGCAGAAAAGTTTTCGTTGCGTAATGTCCGCGTCATAACTCTTCCGCACCTGCGGCCCTGACCGGGGAGGGGTACCACGGGAACGCTCGGACGATAGCGGCGGCGCAGCACGCACGCGCTCCTTTCCCATGCCCTTTTTCCGGATCTCCCCGGCGCGTGATCGGAAGCGCAGGCGGGGAGAATACAAAAACACGTAAAAAAAAGGGGAATCCATGTACCAGGATCTTAGCAAGCTGCGCCGGCGCGCAGGTCTTCTCGTCGGTGTCGCGGCCAGCGTGCTCGCCGCCCTTCCGGCCGCAGCGCAGACCGCGCAGGACGGTGACGCCGCGCAGGCCAGCGACGGCGAAGAGATCGTCGTCTCCGGCTATCGCCGCAGCCTGCAGGAAGCGATCGAGCTGAAGCGCGAGAATGTCGGCTTCTCGGATTCGATCGTCGCCACCGACATTGCCGATTTCCCCGACCAGAACCTGTCCGAGGCGCTGCAGCGCGTGCCTGGCGTTACGATCGAGCGCAACAAGGGCCTCGGCACGCGCGTCAACGTGCGCGGCCTGCCCAGCGAATTCACCTTTGTCTCGATCAACAAGCTGGCCACCGCCTCCGGCTCCGGCGGCCGCGACGTCGAGTTCGACATCTTCGCCTCGGAGCTGATCCAGTCGGTGACCGTGCAGAAGTCGCCGCGCGCGTCGGACGAGGAAGGCGGCATCGCCGGCTCGGTCGCGATCCGCACCGCGCGGCCCTTCGACACGCCGGGCTTCCGCCTCGTCGGCAGCGCCGAGGGTGCGTACAACTCGATTTCGGAGAAGATCGACCCCAATTTCTCGGTGCTCGCCAGCAACACCTTCGGCGATTTCGGCGTGCTCGTCTCGGTCGCGCGGCAAAAGCGCAGCAACCGCACCGACAGCAACTCCGGCATCAACTTCCGCCCGATCTCGCGCTGGACCGACCGCGCCGGTACCAACCGCAACCAGGCGATCGCGGTCCTCGCGCGCGACGCCGGCGTCACCTATTCGGATGCCGACAAGAACAAGATCGTGTTCCTCGACAAGGTCGGCGACCGCGTCTATTTCAACGACCAGGACCGCCTCGGCGTCTCGGGCGCGGTGCAGTACAAGCCGAGCGACAAATTCTCGCTGAGCTTCGACGCGTTCGTCGGCTCCTACGACACGGTCGAGGACGAATATGACGCGGCCGGCTATTCGGCCTCGAGCAACTCGACGCTCGAGCGGATCTACGATGCCGACAAGACCACGCTGTCGCAGTCGGGCATCGTCGTGCTGCGCGACGTCGCCTATACCAACACCCAGCACGAGTTTCTCAGCAAGCAGTATCGCAACGACACCGACTATCGCCAGTTCGGCGGCGAGCTGAACTGGGAAACCGGCCAGTGGCAGATCAACGTGCTCGGCGGCTATTCGGGCGCCAAGAAGACCCGCGACTATGCCAATCTGAAGCATGTCGCCTATGCGCCCTCGCGTACCCGCTACACGGCGACCGGCGGCGAGACGATCAAGAGCGACAACCCCAAGTCGATCGACATGTACAACACGCCGTCCGCCTATCTGTTCGAGGCGTATGAAACCACGCTGGAGCGGATCAAGGACGACAAGTACGCAGCGCAGGCCGATGTCACCTATCTCGCCGATTTCGCCGGGTTCGAGGCGCTGAAGCACGTCAATTTCGGCGCGCGCTACACCAACAAGACCAACGAGCGCGAATATGGCGAGGAGAAGATCCAGGGCCCGACGCGCGGCAGCACCGCCTATGTCAACAAGCGCACGCTGGCCGACAGCCCGCTGGAGAACGTGATCTCGATCGCCGGCGGCAAGGCCTATCAGGCGCGCGACCTGAGCTGGTCGCAGATCTCGAACGACTATGCGCGCAGCTTCTTCCGCCCGCAGGGCTTCGTCACGCCGTTCGATGCGGGCCAATATTACAAGGTCCGCGAGACGACCTGGGCCGGCTATGGCATGGTCGATTTCGAGTTCGACATCGCGGTGCCGGTGTTCGTCAATCTCGGCGCCCGCTACGTCCGCACGACGGTGAAGTCCGAAGGCTTCCACCAGGTGCAGAAGCCCAACGGCCAGACCGGCCTCACCGATGCGCCGGTCTCCAGCGAGGGCCGCTACAGCAAGCTGCTGCCGGCGCTGAACGCCCGTGCCGAACTGACCAACAGCCTCTATCTGCGCGCCGCCGCGTCGCAGACGCTGATCCGCCCGGCGCTGACCAACCTCGCCTACAAGCGCACCGCCAGCTTCAACGATTTCCGCTATTCGGACGGCAATCCGAACCTCAAGCCGACCTATGCCGACCAGTGGGAAGTCGGCGTCGAGAAATATGTCGGCGACGGCGGGATCCTCGCGGCTTCCTATTTCTGGAAGAAGATCAAGGGCGTCGTGGTCAACAAGCTGACCGGCACGGTGCCGAACGTCACCAAGTACAATGCCAATGGCACGATCGATGGCGTCTATGACTTCGACGTCTACCAGCCGGTCAACGCCGAAGGCTCGTACGACGTGCGCGGCGTCGAGCTGAACGCGGTGGTGCCGTTCGGCATGCTGGTGCGCTGGCTCGACGGCTTCGGCGTCAACGCCAACTACACCTTCCTCGACAGCTCGCTGACCGGCCAGTCCGATCTCAAGATCCCGACCGCGCCGATCGGCCTTTCCGACAACACGTACAATGCCACGCTGTTCTACGACAAGGGCGCGTTCTCGATCCGCGGCTCGTACAACTGGAAGGGCGCCTATGTGGAACGGATCGAACGCAACTTCTATCCGGTCTATCGCTCGGCCTATGGCCAGTTCGACGTCGCCGCGAGCTACCAGGTGACCAGGAACTTCCGCGTCGAGTTGCAGGGCATCAACATCGGCAACGCCAAGACCAAGGGCTATACGATGGATCCCTCGTTCCCGGCGATGTACGAACTGTCCGGCAGCCGCGTCAGCCTGGGCGGACGCTTCCAGTTCTGACCGAAGGATCGCCCCATCGCCGCGGCGGTGGGGCGACGTCGCCGCCGCGCTCGTCCCGACGGGCCGGCGGCGCCCCGTCGCGCGCGCATTATGTGCAAAGGGACCTCCCCGACCAGGCGCGGCTCGGCATCGAACACCGCTTGTGAGGCTGGCACGGTGTCGCCGCGCTACCTGGTTCGTCGAACGCTCGCCGAACCCCGGTGAACCGGGTGCTCAAAAACGGCCTATGCTGCGATACCGCGGTCGCATGCCGCCATTTACCTGCGAATTGATCGATCTGCGGGCGCTGGTGGCAGTTGCGAGCATCCCGAGCGCGACGGTGCGCTTCCTGCCCAAGGTTCTGGAGCGGTTCGCGCTGGAATATCGCAACGCCCGATGCGGCGCGCGCGACCCTGCTTCGCGCCAAGCCGGTCATTTCACTCGGCTGCAGCTGAACGCGATCGACTGGACGACCGCCGGCCCCGGCGGCACGGCGATGGCCGGCGATCATGGCCGGGGCCTGGTCCGCCGCGCGCAGATCGCCTTTTGAAACGGGGCGAAAGACGGCACAGGAACCGGATGCGATGGAGACGACGTAACCTGGCTTCGATGAGCGCGGATGTCGGCGACGGGCTGGCGCCGGCGGTGGAGGCGGTCACCACCCTCGCCAAGCCTGCGCCCGGCGGGGGCAGCGGCTATCGCGCGATCGCGCTGGTGGTCGCCGCCGCCCTGTTCATGCAGCAGCTCGACGGCACCGTCCTCACCGTCGCCCTGCCGACCATGGCGCGCGACCTTGGCACCTCCGCCACCAGCCTCAGCCTCGCGCTGACCAGCTACCTGCTCGCCCTGGCGCTGTTCATCCCGGCGAGCGGCACGCTGGCCGACCGGTTCGGCTCGCGCACGATCTTCTGCGCGGCGATCGCCATCTTCCTCGCCGGCTCCCTCCTCTGCGCGCAGGCGGGCACGCTGCCGATGCTGGTCGCCGCGCGCTTCCTGCAGGGGATCGGCGGCGCGATGATGGTGCCCGTCGGCCGGCTGGTGCTGCTGCGCAGCGTCGCCAACCACGACATCGTCCACTCGCTCTCCTCGCTGGTCATCCATCAGATCATCGTCCCGCTCAACAGCCCCCCCCTTCCCTGAATCTTCTACAC
>JAPJRE010000213.1 GCA_030824725.1 Sphingomonas sp. | reverse complement strand
ATCCTGGTACTGGTCGATACCGGCTATGGCCTGCGCGACGTCGCCCATCCGCACGGGCCCGGCGCACCGCGCATCACCCAGGCCTGGCGCGCCATGCTCAACATCCGCCTGCACGAGGCGGAGACCGCCATCCGCCAGATCGAAGCGCTGGGTTTCCGCGCGGACGATGTGCGCCACATCGTCGTTACCCATCTCGATTTCGACCATGCCGGCGGGCTGGAGGATTTTCCGAATGCGGTCGTTCATGTGATGCAGCGCGAATATGACGACGCCACCGGGCCTCATGCGGGGGTGGTCGCGCGCAATCGCTGGCGGCTGCCGCAACTGGACGGCGTCCAGCAATGGCGCGGCTATGGCGCGCGCAGCGAGCGCTGGTTCGGCTTCGATGCGGTGCGCGATCTGGAGGGGTTGCCGCCCGAAATCCTGCTGGTGCCGCTGCCCGGCCACACCTGGGGCCATGCCGGCGTGGCGATCCGCCGCGACGACGGGCGCTGGCTGCTCCATGCGGGCGACGCCTATTTCTATCGCGGCGAGATGCGCCAGGCGCGGCGGCGCTGCACGCCCGGATTGCGCGCCTATCAGCGGCTGATGGAAGTCGATGCCGACAGCCGGATGACCAACCAGGCGCGACTGCGTCGCCTCTCGATCGAACACCGCGACGATGTCTCGATCGCCTGCGCGCACGATGCGGTCGAACTGGAGCGCTGCCAGGCGGGGCAGCCGCTTTGAGGGCGAGGGACGATCTCCGCATCGTGCTGGTGCTGGCCGGCGGCAACGCGCTGGGCGCCTATCAGGCGGGAGTCATTCAGGCGCTGCACGAGGGCGGCATCGCACCGGAGTGGATCATCGGCACCTCGGCCGGGGCGATCAACGGCGCGATCTTCGCCGGCAACGCACCGGATGTCGCAGTGGCGAAGCTCGCCGCCTTCTGGCGATCGGACGGCTTCGACTGGTGGCAAGCCTGGCCTGAGAGCTGGCGGAGGACGATCGAGACCAGCGCCACGCTGCTCGGCGGACGGCCCGGGATGTTCGGGCCCTTGGGCACGGCGATGTTTGCCGCCCCTACGCCCGCGCTTTACGATTCAAGTCCTCTCGCGGCGACGCTGGAGTCCAGCGTCGATTTCGCGCGATTGAACGACGGCACGCCGCGATTCACCGCCGTCTCGGTCGATCTCGAAACCGGAGCGGAGGTCGCGTTCGACACCGGCGATCGCAGGATCGGCGCCGAGCATATCCGCGCGAGTGCCGCCCTGCCACCAGCCTTTCCCGCCGTGCAGGTGGACGGGCGACTCTATGTCGATGGCGGCCTCGCGAGCAACCTGCCGCTCGATCCGGCGCTGTCGACACCCTCGTCGCGTCCGACACTCTGCATCGCGGTGGACCTGCTGCCGATGCGCAGCGGCCGGCCCGATACGCTGGGCGCCATGGCGGCACGCGCGCAGGATCTGACCTTCGCCAGCCAGACGCGACGCACGATCGCGCGCTGGCAGGCGCAATATGCCACCGATCCCGCCTTTCGCGGCTGCTCGGTCACGCTGGCGCAACTGCTCTATGCCGATCAGGGGCGCGAGGTGGCGGGCAAGGCGATGGATTTCTCGCCTGCCTCCGTGCGGCAGCGCTGGGAACGCGGGCTCCGCGACGCTGCACACCTCGTCCGCCGCCTCTCGACCGGCACGCTGCAGGTAGGCGCCGAAGGACTCCACCTCGCCCCCGGCCACTCGGAGAACGCACCATGAAAGCCGCGCTGAAGACCGCTGACGGACGCTTCACCGTCGTGGAGGTGGAAGAGCCCACCTTGCCCGCCGCGGACTGGGTGAAGACGCGAGTGCGGATGGCCGGGATCTGCGGAACCGACCTGCGGCACTGGGAGAAGCCCGACCAGCATCTGCGCTGCTGCATCATGGGCCACGAACTCGCCGGCGAGGTGGTGGAAGTCGGCGCCGACGTAACCCGCGTCCGGCCCGGCGACCGGGTGCTGATCGAGTCCGTGCTCGGCTGCGGCCATTGCGACTGGTGTCGGGTGCAGCAGTACAACCGTTGCCCCGATCTCTATCCCACCCGCCGCGCCAGCGTCTCGCGTGCCTATGCCGAGTTCGTGATCGGCCCCCAGCACAAGATGCACAAGCTGCCTGCCGCGATCGGTTTTGACGACGCGGCACTGCTCGATACCTATGCCGTCTGCCTGCACGCGCAGCATCTCTCCGGCCTGACGATCAACGCCAAGGTCGCGATCATCGGCGCGGGGCCGATCGGCCTCGGGCAACTGATGCTCGCCAAGGCCAGCGGCGCCGACGTGCTGTCGATCGATCCCGTGCCCCATGCCCGCGCGCTGGCGCAGGACCTCGGCGCCGATGAGGTGGTGCCGCCCGAGAAGGGCGCGGCCGAGGACGCGATCCTGGCGATGACCGATGGGCGCGGCGCGGACATCGTCTTCGAATGCTCGGGCGGCGAAACCATGCCGCAGACCCTGCCGCTCGCGACACGGCTGGTGCGGCGGGGTGGGAAGGTCGTCATCGTCGGTGGGTTCGATGCAGGAGACATCGCCATCCCGCTCGAATGGCAGCGCATCCAGATGTCAGAGATCACATTGATCCCAAGCGCCAGCTTCGCCTTCCACGATCTCTATGCAGAGCAGGCCGAAATGATCGAACTCCTCGCGCGCGGCAAGTTGCAGACCCAGAAGCTGATCAGCCACCGCTTCCCGCTGGAGCGGATCAACGAAGCGTTCGAGACGGCGAAGGACAAGACCCGGACCGGCGCCACCTTCGTCGGCCTGTGCATGTAACCGCCAGCGCGGCTCCGTCGATTCCATCGCCCCCCCTGCAAATACCGATGCGAGGGCGAATACGCGCCTGCCTTCAGCAGCATGCCAATGGGCAGCATCGCGGTGCTGGCGCACGAATACAGGACCGGCGTCCACGCTTCTTTTCACGGAGATCTTGTGAACTCTTGCTCCCGCCCTTCGTTGGACCTTCAATGTTAAAATCAATAATATCAACTATTTAAATAACACACATCAGGAGCCTTGGCATGACCCCCAAGTTGAAGCCGCTTGCCGAGCAGACGATGGTCATCACCGGCGCCAGCAGCGGGATCGGCCTGGTCACGGCGCGCATGGCCGCGAAGGCAGGCGCCGCAGTGGTGGTGGCCGCGCGGAACGGTGCTGCGCTGGAAAACCTGGTGCACACCATCCGCGAGGAAGGTGGGCGGGCCGCCCATGTGGTCTGCGATGTCGGGCGCGAAGCGGATATCGCGCGGGTGGTCGAGACCGCCGTCCGTGAATTCGGCGGGTTCGACACCTGGGTCAACAATGCCGGCATCTCGATCTTTGGTCGATTGTGGGACGTGCCGATGGACGATTGGCACCGCATGTTCGACATCGTCTATTGGGGCACGGTCCACGGATCGCTCGCGGCGGTGCGCCACTATCGCGACCGCGACGCGCCGGGCGCGATCGTCAATATCGGCAGCTTCTTCGGCGACAAGGCGCCGGCGGTGCAGAGCAGCTATGCCTCGGCCAAGTTCGCGGTGCACGGCTTTACCGGATCGCTGCGGCAGGAGGTCGAGAGCGAAGGCTGGCCGATGTCGATCTCGCTGATCCATCCCGGCCGCATCGACACACCGTATAACGAGCATGCCGGCAACTACATGCCGATGCAGCCGGTGCATCGCGGCATGATCTACCCGCCCGAGGCCGTGGCGGAGGCGATCCTGTGGTGCGCGGCGTACCCGAAGCGCGACATGTTCGTCGGCAGCCAGGCGAAGTTCGCCGCGATGATGGGCGCCGTGGCGCCGCGGCTGACCGACCGGATCATGGAAGTCCTGATGTATACCGGCCAGCAGTCGCGCACGCGCAAGGCCAATGGCGACCACGAACGGGCGCTGTACGAGGCTGGCTATGGCGGTCACGAGCGCGGCACCCACGAGCCGCACTGGCTGCGCGGCGGCAGCCTCTATGTGAAGGCGACCAAGCGCCCCGCGCTGACGGCGGCGGCAATCCTGGGCATCGGTACGCTTGCTGTCGCCCTGGCCCGCCGTGGCGGCGCCGGCGCCACTTATGGACCTGCGGCACCGCCCGTGTCGGAGCAGGACAGGCCGGCACCGCAGGCAGACCGCAGCTTCGGTGTCGCCGAAGTCGCCCTCACCGTGGAGGCTTGAGACGGTGCGTGCCGGCAGGCTGGCGCCGCTGTCGCTGCTGGGGATGGCATTGCCCGGCTGCGCCGTCTCCACCCATGTCTCGCGGCACGATCTGAACCGCGTCGCGGGTCGAACCTATGTCGTGACCGGCGCCTCCAGCGGCTTTGGTCGTGGCCTGGCGCTGCGCGTGGGCGAGCTGCACGGCAATGTCGTCCTCGCCGCACGCCGCGCCGATGCGCTTGAAGAAGTGGCCGCACGGGTCCGCGCATCGGGTGGGCAGGCGCTGGTGGTACCCACCGATGTCTCCGATCCCGCACAGATCGAAGCGCTGGCGGAAGCCGCCACCCGCCGCTTCGGGCGGATCGACGTGTGGATGAACATCGCCGGGGTGGGCGCCAACGGTCGGTTCTGGGAGATGCCGGTGGCCGATCAAGCGCGGATCGTGGACGTCAATTTGAAGGGCGTGCTCTATGGCAGCCATGCTGCGCTCCGCCGCTTCGTGGCGCAGGGCCAGGGGACTCTGGTCAACATGGGATCGGTGGAGAGCGAGGTGCCCCTCGCCTATCACGCCACCTATGCGTCGACCAAGGCCGGCATCCTCGCGCTGGGCCGTGCGCTTAACGAGGAGATCCGCCACGCCGGTCGCGGCCGCACCATCCGGGTGGCGACGGTGATGCCCTGGGCGGTCGACACCCCCTTCTTCCGGCACGAGGCCAATTACAGCGGCACCGCCGACCGGATGGCGATGATGGACGGCCCGGAGAAGGTCGTCCGCGCGCTGGTCTGGGTGTCGCTCCACCCACGCGAGGAACTCCCGGTTGGTGCCAAGGCGCAGATGGCGTCGAGCGCGCATCATCTGTTCCCCGATCTTACCGAGCGCCTCTCCGCCAACATCCACCGCGCCGAGATGCGCAAGGGCGCGCCGCAACCGCCGACCGCCGGCAACGTCCATCGGCCGATGCCAGAGGGCCGCGCGGTCGAAGGCGGCGTGCGCGCGCGGATGAAGGCAGAGGATGCCGCGCGGCCCCCGCCGCGCTGACCGCGCAGCCGGAATCACCGGCGTGCGCACATTGGATCGCAGGCCGGTCCCCATACAGGAGTATGCACATGGTGGAAGAAAGACGTCCGTCGCCGGCACCTTATCAGGAGGACTCCGTCGCTCCCGAGCATTATCGCGATCACACGATCGAGACCTTCACCGTGAATTTCGGGCCGCAGCACCCGGCCGCGCACGGCGTGCTGCGCCTCGTGCTCGAACTCGACGGCGAGATCGTCGAGCGCGTAGACCCGCATGTCGGGCTGCTCCATCGCGGCACCGAAAAATTCTGCGAATACAAGACCTATCTCCAGTCGATCCCCTATTTCGACCGGCTCGATTACTGCTCGCCCATGTGCATGGAGCACACCTATGTGCTCGCCATCGAGAAGCTGCTCGACCTGGAAGTGCCGCTCCGCGGCCAGTATCTGCGCGTCCTGTTCGCCGAGCTGACGCGGATCAAGAACCACCTGCTCAATATCGGCAGCCACATCATGGATGTCGGGGCGATGACCCCGAACCTCTGGCTGTTCGAGCTACGCGAAGACTGCATGAACTTCTACGAGCGCGCGTCCGGCGCGCGCATGCACGCCAATTATTTCCGCCCCGGCGGTGTTCGGCAGGACGTTCCCCTGAAGCTGCTCACCGACATCGCGCACTGGCTCGATCACCGCTTCAAGACGTTGTTCGAGGATGCGGTGGCGCTGTTCGCCGAGAACCGGATCTTCAAGCAGCGTAACGTCGATATCGGCGTCGTCTCGCGGCAGGATGCGATCCGCTGGGGCTTCTCGGGGCCGTGCCTGCGCGCCAGCGGCGTGCCCTGGGACCTGCGCCGTGCCCAACCCTATGACGTGTACGGCCGCATGGACTTCGAGATTCCCGTCGGCACCCGCGGCGATTGCTATGACCGCATCATGGTGCGCGTCGAGGAGGTCCGCCAGTCCGCGCGGATCATGCACCAGTGCATCCGGGACATGCCAGAGGGGCCGGTCGCCGTGCTCGACCGCAAAGTCACGCCGCCGCGCCGGGGCGAGATGAAGCAGTCGATGGAGGCCTTGATCCACCACTTCAAGCTGTTCACCGAGGGATTCCACGTGCCAGCTGGCGAAGTCTATGTCGCGACGGAAGCGCCCAAGGGCGAGTTCGGCGTCTATCTGATCAGCGACGGGACCAACAAGCCTTATCGCGTGAAGATCCGCCCCACCGGGTTCAGCCATCTCCAGGCGATGGACATGATGACCGCCGGCCATATGCTTGCAGACGTGACTGCGGTGCTGGGCTCGATCGACATCGTATTCGGAGAGGTCGACCGTTAATGGTGTTTCGCCAACAACTGCTCGCGTGCTCGCGCGATGCCAGAGAGCCTGATGGGCTTCATCCCTGATGACCGCTCTCGAAAAGCGATTCGGAGCCTCTCGAAGGCAGGTGGGCGCTCCGCCAGGAAAACACTGAACCTCGCATCGTCATGCCGCCCTGCTGCCGCCCGTTGTATTACGACATACCTGCAACAAATATGAGATTGTTACAAATACTTGCTTGATAGATCCCATAATATTTTTTGCCTGAAGGCATTTTTTGTTGTCACCCCATCCGCGCAAATCACAGTTTCTTGGGAATCCATACTGTTGCTATAGGCCTCATATGAACTCACATTTATGCTTCGAACCCCATTTATAAATAG
>JAPJRE010000005.1 GCA_030824725.1 Sphingomonas sp. | reverse complement strand
GGCTTGGGGAGCGGCTGCGGCTCGGGCGCGGGGGCGGGCGCCGCCTCGGGCTCCACCGGCGCCTCGACCGGCGACTTCTTGGCGGCCAGTTCCTCCTGGCTCGGTACCGGCGCGCTGCTTTCCAGCCCCACCTTGTCGGCGAGCGAGATGTCGATCGGAATCGCCTTGGGCGGCTCCTGCGGCGGTGCTTTCAAAAAGCTGAGCGTCAGCGCGGCGAACACCGCGGCATGCGCCGCGATGGAAACGCCGAGCCCGATCCGCTCGCTACGGTCCATGGTCTCGCTCACCTCAGCGCTGGTCGCTCGGTTCGGTGAGCAGCGACACCTTGTTGAGGCCGGCCTGGTTGAGCTCGCCCATCACGCGCATCACCTTGCCATAGCCAAGCGCGGTATCGCCGCGCAGATAAATGGCGGCGGGCTTGCCGTCGGGGCCCTTCCTGGCGGCGATCGCTTCCAGCTTGGCAGGAAGCTCGGCATCGCTCACCGCGTCGTTGTCGAGGAACACCTGGCCCTTGTCGTCGATCGAGATCTGGACGGGCTTCTGCTCCTGGTCGAGCGCCTTGGCGCGGCTCTCGGGCAGGTTCACCTGCACGCCGGCGGTGAGCAGCGGCGCGGTGACCATGAAGATGATCAGCAGCACCAGCATCACGTCGACCAGCGGCGTGACGTTGATCTCGGCCATCGGAGTGCGGCGGCCGCGGCCCTTGCCGGAGGGGAGGTGCATGGCCATCGGCTTAGCCCTCCATCTCCAGGCGACGGCTCAGCGTCGCGTGGAAGCCGTCGGCGAAGCGATGGAGCCGCGCCTCGACGCGGTTCACGGCATGGCTGTAGCGGTTATAGGCGATCACCGCCGGGATGGCGGCGAACAGGCCGATCGCGGTGGCGAACAGCGCCTCGGCAATGCCCGGCGCGACCACGGCGAGCGACGAGCTCTGCGCGGCGGCAATGCCGGTGAAGCTGCGCATGATGCCCCAGACGGTGCCGAACAGGCCGACGAACGGGGCGACCGAGCCGACGGTGGCGAGGAAGTTCAGGCGGTCGGAGAGGCGATCGATCTCCATCGCGACCGTCGCGCCCATCGCGGTGGCGAGGCGCTCGCGCGTGCCTTCGCGGTCGATCGTCTTGCCCGCGGTCGAGCGGCGCCATTCGCTCACCCCCGCGGCGAACACGCGCGCGATCGGCTGGTCGCGGCCGGCGGCGCGGCGGTGGAATTCGTCGAAGTCATCGGCCTCGCGATATTCGGTCTCGAAGCGCTGCATCTCCTTGCGGATCGCGCTCACCTTCAGCGCGAAGCCGACAATGATCGTCCAGGTCCACAGGCTGGCGAGCAGCAGGCCGATCATGACCAGCTTCACGACGATGTCGGCCTGGAGGAACAGATGGATCGGCGACAGGACGGCACCGGTTGTGACGGACGGCATGGGCGCTTAACTTTCCTTCCACACGAGCGGTTCGAACGCGGCCAGCCATTCGGCCGGCTGTCGCCGCGGGCGACCGCCGGGGGCGACGAACGCCACCTCCACGGTTGCCTCGGCGACTATGGTTTCGTCCCGCATGACTCGTTGCTGAATATGTACCCCGGCGGCGCGCAGGCGGGTCAATCTGCTGACAACCACCAGCGTGTCGCCGAGTTTCGCGGGCGCACGATAGCGAATGTCGAGCCCGGCGACCGCATAGGCCCCGCCACCCGCCTCGAACACGGCGCGCTGATCGATACCGCCGCAGTCGAGCATGTCCGATCGGGCGCGCTCCAGGTAACGCAGGTAATTGGCGTGGTAGACGACACCGGTGAGATCGGTGTCCTCGAAATAGACGCGCAGCGCAAAGCGGTGCTCACGGCCGTCGAGCCGGCCGGCAGGGGCTTGGTCGCTGCGGGTCATCACCGGGCCTCCTAGCGGAGGGGATGCCCCAGCGGAACCCCAAAGGGGCTAACCTTTCGTGGGTGGAAGGACTTTGCACATCCTCCCGACTCGCGGCCCTTGCAGATCCTCCCCGGCACGGGGAGGTTCTTAGAAGAGCAACCGCTGCGTCCCGCTCCCGCGCCCGACCGGCGCCCCGCCCCGCCTGCGCGCAAGCTCGGTCTCGGCGGTGAAGCGCACGTCCTCGTCGCGATCGGTGAGGAAGCCTTCCAGTGAATCCTCGGAGATCTCGCTCCACTCCTTGCCGCGATCGGGGCCGTAGCGGACCCGCGGCAGCAGCCCCGGCTGGCTGGACCATTCTATCAGCTGCGCGACGCTCGCCTCGTTGAGCATGTCGCGCAGGTGGTGTGCGGTCACATAGGCGTCGGGGAAAGCGCGGTGTGCCGGCAGCCCGCGCTCATGCTCCATCCCTTCGGGCCGGCGCCAGTAGCGCAGCATCTGGTTGGAGAAGCCCGGGCTGTCCGGCCACAGCCGCAGCGCGCATTTCCAGGTGCAGATCCAGTCCGCGCCGCGGGTGAGCGCAGGCGTGCAGAACTGCTCCTCGAAGGTCGCGCGGTGCGCGGCGAGCGCGACGCGGCGCGGCCAGGGATCAAGGATCGGACGCGCGACGTCGTGCCAATAGGGCGCGTCGGCGACGTCCTCGTCGCGAATATGGTGGATCGCCATGGTCAGCGGCGGGATGCCCCGACCCGGATTGACGAGGCGATTGCCGCCCTCGCCCTGCAGTTCCCAGCGGCCGTCGGGCCCTAGCGCCACGTCCTGCCAGCCGATCTCGCACACGGCGTGCACGGGCGGCTTGTCGCCGGTGGTCTCTAGGTCGATGACGCGGATGATCGAGGGAGGTGGCGGAGCCATGGCCGCGATGTGGGGGTTTTCGGGGGGAATTGCCAGCCGAAACCGTGGGGTCCTTCAGCGGAGACGATGCGCTCCCCAGCACCGTCATCCCGGCGGAAGCCGGGATCCATTGCCTTCAACGTCCCGGCTCCTGCCTAGACGTCGTGGCGAATGGATCCCGACTTTCGTCGGGATGACGGCTAACAGGCCGCCCCTTACTCCGCCGCCTTCTTCTTCGCGGGCGCCTTCTTGGCGGCAGGCTTCTTGGCCGTCGCCGCCTTCTCGCCCGCCGCAGCCTTGGCCGCCACCTTCTTCGCCACCGCCTTCTTCGCTGGCGCCTTCTTTTTCGCCTTGCCCTTGGCCGGCCCCTGCGCCGCCTTGGCGTCGATCAGCTGGGCGGCTTCCTCCAGGGTCAGCGCGTCCTTGTCGATCGTCTTGGGCAGCGTGGCGTTGGTCTCGCCGTCGGTGAGATAGGCGCCGTAGCGGCCTTCCATCAGCTTGATCTCGGCCTCGGTGCGCGGATGCTTGCCGAAGACCTTGAGCGGCTCGCGCGCCGCACCCCGCGCCGGGCGACCACCGCCCGCTGCGGCCTCGGCCAGCTTGACCACCGCCGCGTTCATGCCGGTCTCGAACACCTCGGCGGTCGACTGGAGCCGAGCATATTTCCCGTCATGCGCCAGATAGGGCCCATAGCGGCCGATCGAGGCGGTGATCGGATTGCCCGTCTCCGGATGGTTGCCGATGGTGCGCGGCAGCTTGAGCAGCTTGAGCGCCCAGTCGAGATCGAGATCGACATCCTTCGGGATCGACGCGCGCGCCGCATCCTTGCCCTCGCCGAGCTGGATATAGGGCCCGAACCGCCCCGACTTGCGCTCGACATTGAGCCCCGTCTCGGGGTCCTGGCCCAGCACTTCCGGCCCGGTGTCCTCAGAGCCCTCGCCGCCCGGCTGGCCGAAGCGACGGGTATATTTGCACTCGGGATAGTTGGAGCACGCCACGAACGCGCCGAACCGGCCGCCACGCAGCGCCAGCTTGCCCACGCCGCAATTCGGGCACAGCCGCGGATCGCTGCCGTCCGCCTTGGCGGGGAACAGATAGGGCTCGAGGAACTGGTCGAGTGCCGCGGTGATGTCGGAGGGCTTCTGCTCCATCACCTCGGTGGTGCGCGGCTTGAAGTCGCGCCAGAAGGCTTCCAGCACCGCCTGCCACGCCGCACGGCCGCCGGAGACGTCGTCCAGCTCTTCCTCCAGCTCGGCGGTGAAGTCGAACGAGACATATTTCTCGAAGAAACGCTCGAGGAACGCGGTCAGCAGGCGGCCGCTCTCCTCGGCGAAGAAGCGGTTCTTCTCGACGCGCACATAGGCGCGGTCCTTGAGCACCTGGATGATCGAGGCATAGGTCGACGGGCGACCGATCCCCAGCTCTTCCAGCCGCTTGACCAGTGAGGCTTCGGAGAAGCGCGGCGGCGGCTGGGTGAAGTGCTGCTCGGCGTTGACCGCCTTCTTGGCGGGCGACGCGCCTTCGGACATGCGCGGCAGGCGGCGGCTGTCCTCGTCGCCCTCGTCGTCCTTGCCTTCTTCGTAGAGCGCGAGATAGCCGGGGAAGAGCACCACCTGGCCGGTGGCGCGCAGGCCGTGCTGGCCGGTGCCGTCCGCCAGATCGACGGTGGTGCGCTCCATGCGGGCCGACGCCATCTGGCTGGCAAGCGCGCGCTTCCAGATCAGGTCGTACAGCCGGGCATGGTCGCCCGAGCCGGCGCGATCCTTGCTGAAGTCGGTCGGGCGGATCGCCTCATGCGCTTCCTGGGCGTTCTTCGCCTTGGTCTGGTACTGGCGCGGCTTGTCCGGCACATAGCTGCCGTCATAGCGATCGGCCACCGCCTTGCGCGCCGCCTGGATCGCCGAGGGGTCCATCTGGACGCCGTCGGTACGCATATAGGTGATCGCGCCGTCCTCGTAGAGCGCCTGCGCGATCCGCATCGTGTGGCTGGCCGAGAAGCCGAGCTTGCGCGCCGCTTCCTGCTGCAGCGTGGACGTGGTGAACGGCGGCGGCGGGTTGCGCATCGCCGGCTTGGTCTCGACCGCGACGACGGTGAAACGGCCTTCCTCGACCGCCTTCTTCGCGGCCTCGGCGCTGCCCTGGTCGCCGATCGACAGCCGGTCGAGCTTCTCGCCCTTCCACTTGACGAGGCGGGCCTGGAACGGCGTGCCGTCCGATTCCATCTCGGCGATGACCGACCAATATTCCTGCGCGACGAAGCTTTCGATCTCGCGCTCGCGCCCGACGATCAGCCGCAGCGCCACCGACTGGACGCGGCCCGCCGACTTGGCGCCCGGCAGCTTGCGCCACAGCACCGGCGAAAGGGTGAAGCCGACGAGATAATCGAGCGCGCGACGGGCGCGATAGGCGTCGATCAGGTCGGTATCCAGCGCGCGCGGGCGCTGCATCGCCTCGAGGATCGCCGGCTTGGTGATCGCGTTGAAGGTGACGCGCTCGACCTCCCTGGGCAGCGCCTTCTTCAGCCGCAGCACTTCCTGGACGTGCCAGCTGATCGCCTCGCCCTCGCGATCAGGGTCGGTCGCGAGGATCAGCCGGTCGGCCTTCTTGGCCTCGTCGGCGATCGCCTTCAGCTGCTTCGACTTGTCGGCATAGGTCTCCCACTCCATCGCGAACGAATCGTCGGGGTTTACCGACCCGTCGCGGGCCGGCAGATCGCGGACATGGCCATAGCTGGCGAGGACCCGATAGTCCTTGCCGAGATACTTCTCGATGGTTTTCGCCTTGGCGGGCGACTCGACGATGACAAGCTGCATGAAGTGGTTAGACCGATCCCTACGTGTACGCGTGTAAGGTGGGGGGCGACGCTGCGGTGCGTCAAGCCTGCTCTCCCCTCCCGCATGCAGGAGGGGAGCGCCGGCATCAGGCGGTGGCGCGCATCCGCTCCAGCACCACGTCGATATCCTTGGCGTCGTGACGTTCGGGGACGCGCTGGTCCTCCGGCCCGGTGCCGCGATTGACGAGCCGCCCGCGCCGCACCGGCTCGCGTGTCGCGATTTCGGCGGCCCAGCGCAGCAGGTTCGGATATTCCTGGGCATTCAGGAACACGTCGGCGCCCGCATAGGTCTCGCCGCGCACCACCGCGCCGTACCAGGGGAAGATCGCCATGTCGGCGATCGTGTAGTCGTCGCCCACCATGTAGCGGTTGTTCGCCAGATGCGTGTCGAGCACGTGGAGCTGGCGCTTGGCTTCCATCGCATAGCGATCGATCGCGTACTGGATCTTGACCGGCGCATAGGCGAAGAAATGGCCGAAGCCGCCGCCGAGGAACGGTGCCGAGCCCATCTGCCACATCAGCCAGCTCAGCGTCTGCGCGCGCTTGGCCGTATCGGTCGGCAGGAAGGCGCCGAATTTCTCGGCCAAGTGGATCATCATCGCGCCGCTCTCGAAAATCGGCAGCGCGGGGCTGAGCGAGTGATCGACCATCGCCGGGATCTTCGAATTGGGGTTGATCGCGACGAAGCCGCTGCCGAACTGGTCGCCTTCGCCGATGTTGATCTTCCACGCGTCATACTCGGCGCCTGCGTGCCCGGCGGCGAGCAGTTCCTCGAGCAGGATCGTCACCTTCTGCCCGTTGGGGGTGCCGAGCGAGTAGAGCTGGATCGGGTGCTTGCCGACCGGCAGTTCCTTCTCGTGCGTCGCGCCCGAGACCGGCCGGTTGATGTTGGCGAACTGGCCGCCATTGCCCGGCGCCCATTCCCACACCTGGGGCGGAACATAGCCGGCGGGAAGGTTGTTCGCGGGATCGGGGGCGTCGGCCATGCTGGTGTCTCCTCAGGCGGTGCTTGCGGGCGGCATGTAGGACGCCCGCCGCAGGTTGCCAGAGCCGTATCGGCCCAGGCAGCTATTTGGTGCGACCGGCCTCGCGCTCCTTCGCGACCGCGCCCGGCTGCCATCGCGCCCGCTGGGCCTGGCGCTCGACCTCCAGCCGGCAGGCGGCTTGCTGGCGCTGCCGCTTCCGCGAAACCTGGTCGTCCCGAAGTACCTCAAGCCGGGGGTCGTAGAGCCAGAGGTCACCATCCTGGAGGATCGCGCCGAAGCTGAGCCAGGGTGATGCCGCGCTGACCGGCCCCCATTCCAGGCTGGCCGGAATCCAGCCATGGTTGCCCTCGACCGGCACCAGAACCGGCTTGGCGGCAGCGTTGTTGAGCCACAGCCACGCCTTGGCGTTGCGGGTCGCAACGAACAGGGTGAACCGCACCGTCCGGCATCGGTATGGTGCAGGATCGAGCTCCTGTTGCAGCTGCACGGTGCCCTCGGGTGTCCCAAGGCGCCGGCCCATGCACATGGGCGCAGCGTCGGCGGGTTGGCGAAACACGAACGAGGGCAGCTGATCGCCGGCGCGCCGCCAGCGGTTCAGGCGAGTCGTGTGGCCGACCGCGCCATCGCTGGTCTTGCGCAGATAGCGGTACACGCCCGGCGGATCCTCGACGATGAACACCCAATCGCCGCTCGGTGCCGTCCGGGTCATGGCGTCCAGCGGATCGTCGGCCCACCCCCGGCATCGCGGCGGATAGCCCGTGACGACGATCTCGGCGTCGTCAGCTTGCAGGGGAGGCGGTGGCGTTGGCTGGTCTTGGACCGAACCCAAGCCCAGCAACAACCAGGCCATAATCTCATGCCGCATCGCCCCTCTCCCACGCCAGCGGTGTGGGAGAAGCTATCACGGAAGGCGATCTCGCACGAACACGCCATGCAGGGGTGTCCGCGACAGCCGATCCCGGCCGGGAACGCACCAAACGACAAGAACCGGGCGCAGCCAATGCCACGCCCGGCGCCTGCGATCGACTGCGCTACGCTTACTTGAAACGCAGCCCGACGCCAGCCATCACGCGCTGGCGCGCGGTATGGTCGTTATACTGCGAATAGACATACTGGACGTTGGCATAGAGCGGCAGACGGGTCTGCTCGCCGGTCAGCGAATATTCGACGCCGCCGCCGACCTGATAGCCGCTAGTGTTGAAGTGGTCGTAATAGCCGCCGGTCGCGGTATCGAGCCGCTTGCGCTGCTCGTTCACCACATAGCCACCCTTGGCGAAGATCAGCAGCTGCGGGGTGGCGAGCACGCCGGCGCGCACCGCGGCGCCATATTCATCGAACGACTTGTGGCAGACGGTGCCGCCGGTCACGCCCGAGCAATTCTCGTTCCACTCGTTGGCGCGCCAATAGCTGCCCTCGGCGCCGATCACGATACGCTCGCCGATCTGGCCGTCGAAGCCGATGGTACCGCCATAGCCGAACTTGTCGTTATGATTGCCCTGCGACTGGAATCGGTCGCCGCCGGCATTGGCTTCGATGCGGATGCCGCGGAAGCTGGTGCCGTTGCTGCTGGTGGCGGTGTCCTGGGCCTGAGCGCCGGTGGCAGTGAAGCCGATCGCCGCTACGGCGAGGAGAAACGCGTTACGCATACTGTACATCCCTTTGGATTGGAGGGGCTTTGCCTCCGCCGTAACCCGCCAGCGGGGAAAGGTTTCCGCGCCGCGGGATAAATCACCGCGCAGCGTTGCGAAGGTGCAACACTTCAACGCGGCGGACAGTGCATGCCCCTGCCGCGCTTCCGCCGCGGCCGAGCCCGGCAGATTGCCGATCCAGCACGGGGCCTTACGTCTGCGGGCGTTCGGCCTCCGCCAAGCGTCAGCGGAGCGACACCCGCCCGCCGGCATGGCGATCGAGGCGGCCGGCCAATTCGAGTTCCAGCAGCACCGTCTGGACCACCGCCGGCGAACAGCCGGACTGGCGGATCAGTTCGTCGACGGCGACGGGCACGGGGCCGAGCAGACCCTGCACGCGGCGGCGATCGGCATCCTCGGCATCCTCGGACGGCGGTTCGCCGAACCGCGCACCGGGCGTGCGCACCGCCCGCGGATCGATCGGCCGCACCGCTTCCCAGATGTCGGCGGCGGACTGTACCAGAATCGCGCCTTCGCGGATCAGCAGGTTGCAGCCCTGCGCGCGCGGATCGAGGGGGGAGCCCGGCACCGCCATTACGTCCCGCCCCGCCTCGGCGGCGATGCGCGCGGTGATCAGGCTGCCGGATCGCGGCGCCGCCTCCACCACCACCGTGCCGAGCGACAGGCCGGCGATGATCCGGTTGCGCGCCGGGAAGAACCGCGCCAGCGGCTCGGTTCCCGGCGGCTGCTCGGTGACGAGCAGACCCTCGCCGGCGATCCGTTCCTGCAGGGCCGCGTTCTCGGGCGGGAAGGTGACGTCGATCCCACTGGCGATCACCGCCACGGTGCCGCCCGCGAGCGCGCCCTGGTGCGCTGCCGTATCGATGCCCCTGGCGAGGCCGGAGACAACGGCGGCGCCAAGCTCGACCAGCCCGATCGCGAGCTGGCGGGCGAAGCGGCAGGCGGCGGCCGAGGCATTGCGCGCGCCCACTATCGCGACGCAGGACCTTTCCAGCAGCGCTGCCTGGCCCCGCAGGATCAGCGCCGGCGGCGCATTTTCGAGTTCGGCGAGGAGCCGGGGATAGGCGGGATCGTCGAGGAACAGATAGCGCGCGCCGAGCCGCTCCACCGCGGCGATCTCGCGCCGCACGGCACCGACGTCGGCGATCTGTGGCGCCCGCCCGCCGCCGCGCGCGGCGAGCATCGGCAGTGCCTCCAGCGCCGCCTCGGCCGAGCCGTAGCGGGCAAGCAGCTGGGCATAGGTGACGGGACCGACATTGGCGGAACGCAGCAGCCGTAGCCGCGGCTCCCGCCCGTCAGCCACGCTTGCTGCCGACCCTTGGCTCGGACCCGCTGAGCAGGCGATCGATGTTCTCGCGATGCTTCCAAAGCACGATCAGCGCGAGCGCGAGCAGCATCAGCACCAGGTCGATGCGGCCGAAAAAGGCAGCGCTTACCGGGGCGCTGATCGCCGCGGTCATGCCCGAGACCGAGGAGATGCGCACCGTCGCCAGCAGCCCCAGCCACACCGCAGCATAGACGAGGCCGGAGGGCCAGTAGAGCGCGAGCACCACGCCCATCAGCGTCGCCACGCCCTTGCCGCCGCGGAACTTCAGCCACACCGGATAGCAATGGCCGAGGAACGCGGCCGTGGCGGCGAGCGCGGCGGTGCCGGGCAGGAAGGCCGCGGCGAGCAGCACCGCCACCGCGCCCTTGGCCATGTCGAGCAGCAGCGTCGCCGCCGCCAGACCCTTGCGGCCGGTACGCAGCACGTTGGTCGCGCCGATGTTACCCGATCCGATCTGGCGCAGGTCCCCCGCCCCCGCGGCGCGCGTGAGCAGCACCCCGAATGGGATCGAACCGAGCAGATAACCGAGCAACAGGGCCCCGGCCGGGGCCATCCATGGAACTTCCGTGGGCAATGCGGCCCCCTTTCGTTCTTCCGTTTAGCCGCATCCCTTGCCCGAACGCAATGATCTCCATCAGCGTGCAGGCAGGGCCGATGTTGACGCTGGCGGCGCGCCTCGGCCATGGCGGGGGCATGGCCGATCGTCGTCCCGTGCTGTTCTTCGATTCCGGTGTCGGCGGATTGTCGGTGCTCGGGCCCACTACCGCGCTGCTGCCCCAGGCGCCGCTGGTCTATGTCGCCGATTCGGCGGGCTACCCCTATGGCACCAAGAGCGAGGCGGAGATTGCCGCGCGGGTGCCGGCGCTGCTCGGGCGGCTGGCGGAGCGCTATGATCCGCGGCTGATCGTGATCGCCTGCAACACCGCCTCGACGATCGCGCTCCAGCATGTCCGCGCCGCGCTGGACCTGCCGATCGTCGGCACCGTGCCGGCGATCAAGCCGGCCGCCGAGATCAGCCGTACCCGCACCATCGGCGTGCTCGGCACCGCGGCGACGGTGCGCCAGCCCTATGTCGACGATCTCGCCGCGCGTTTCGCGGGTGACTGCACGGTGCTCCGCCACGGCTCGGCGGCGCTGGTCGAACTGGCCGAGGCCAAGCTGGCAGGCGAAACGATCGCGCCCGAGGTGATCGCCAACGAACTCGACGGCCTGTTCCACCAGCCCGGCGGCGAGCGCATCGACGTGATCGTCAATGCCTGCACGCACTTCCCGCTGCTCGAAGCCGAGATGCGCGCCATCGCGCCCGAAGGCGTGCAGTTCGTCGACGGCGGCCCCGGTATCGCGCGCCGAGTCGCCTATCTCACCCGCGCGCAGAGCTGGCCTGCCGATCTGCCCCCGGGCCGCGCCGTGTTCACCGCGCGGGATCGCCGCGCCAATGTGCTCGCGCCGACCCTCGCCCGCTACGGGCTCAGCCGAATCGAGACGCTGTAGGGCTCAGGCGAAATCGCCGAGCACCGCCTGCGAATCGCGCACCGCGACCATCGCGCTGTAGCGATCGGCCATTTCCTGGTGGACGCGCCGCGCGCTGCTGTCGTCGCACTTGCCCGCGCGCTCGCGCTCCTGCAGTGCGCGTCGTTCAAAATATTCGATGTCGTTCTTCGCCATGGGCCGCTCTCCGATGCCAGGCGGGAGATCAATGGTCTCTCAGCCGCGGACCTGCTGGCGCCCCGAGTCGTCCGCGATACGGGTTGTTTACCACAAACAAAGCTTCAGATCCCTGATCTTGCGCAAGGATCGATCATCGCCATCGCGATTCTTCATTGGCGCCACCGCTGCCCTGCGGCGAAGGACACCCCATCTAACTGGCGAAAAGCGGCCGCGACATGCACCCAAAGGCGCACGCTGCCTATACGGTGGTTCACGTGCTGGAATTGCAGCAAAGTTAGGCGTAGAGAACGGATCCATGCAGCGCCACGACGCATCCGCACCCGCGATCGACTATACGCGGGTCTTCACCCAGGCCATCGACCGCCTCCATGCCGAGGGGCGCTACCGGGTCTTCATCGACATTCTGCGCAACAAGGGCATGTTCCCCAATGCGCGTTGCTTCGCCGGGCATAACGGGCCGAAGCCGATCACGGTGTGGTGCTCGAACGATTACCTGGCGATGGGCCAGCACCCCAAGGTGATCGCGGCGATGGAAGAGGCGCTGCACGATGTCGGCGCCGGTTCGGGCGGCACCCGCAACATCGGCGGCAACACGCATTACCACATCGATCTCGAGCGCGAGCTGGCCGATCTGCACGGCAAGGAAAACGCGCTGCTGTTCACCTCGGGCTATGTCTCGAACGAGGCGACGCTGGCCACGCTCGCCAAGGTGATGCCGGGCTGCATCATCTATTCGGACGAGCTCAACCACGCCTCGATGATCGCCGGGATCCGCAATTCGGGCTGCGAGAAGCGCGTGTGGCGCCACAACGACGTCGCGCATCTCGAGGAACTGCTCGCCGCCGACGATCCCTCGGTGCCGAAGCTGATCGCGTTCGAGAGCGTCTATTCGATGGACGCCGACATCGCGCCGATCGCCGAGATCTGCGACCTGGCCGACAAGTACAATGCCCTCACCTATCTCGACGAGGTCCACGCCGTCGGCATGTACGGCCCGCGCGGCGGCGGCATCTCGGATCGCGAAGGCCTCGCCGATCGGCTGACGATCATCGAGGGCACGCTGGGCAAGGCGTTCGGCGTGATGGGCGGCTATATCGCCGCCGACCAGGTGATCATCGACGTGATCCGCAGCTATGCGCCGGGCTTCATCTTCACCACGTCGCTGTCGCCGGTGCTGGTCGCCGGCGCGCTGGCGAGCGTGCGCCACCTGAAGGCCTCCAGCATCGAGCGCGAGGGCCAGCAGGCCGCCGCCGCGATGCTCAAGCAGCTGATGCACGATGCCGGCCTGCCGGTGCTCCCTTCCACCACCCACATCGTGCCGCTGATGGTGGGCGATCCGGTCAAGGCCAAGAAGATCAGCGACGTGCTGCTCGCCGAATACGGCGTGTACGTCCAGCCGATCAACTACCCCACAGTGCCGCGCGGCACCGAGCGCCTGCGCTTCACGCCCGGCCCGTCGCACGACGAGGCGATGATGCGCGAACTGGTGGATGCGCTGGTCGAGATCTGGGGCCGGCTGGAGCTGCGACTGGCGGCGTGAGCGCCGTCAATCGAGGGTGATTCGGCCGCCGAGGCCGGGCACGTCCATCGGTTCGCCGAACGGCACGATCATGGCCTCGCCATAGGCGCTGCCGCGTGCGTCCAACCCGAAGCAGTGCGTGACCTGGGCGACAATGTCGACCACCCAGTAGGCCGGAATACCCGCCCTTCCATAGTCGTCGCGCTTCTCGCCGAGGTCGCGCTTCTGCGTCGTCTCCGCGACTTCGATGGCGAACAGCACGTCCTCCCCTCGCAGTGCCTTTTGCGGCACCGCGCCGGGTCTCAAGATCGCAATGTCGAATGCGCGTACCGTATGCGCGTCGATATGGATGACGACGTCGGTACCTACTTTTGCCCCAGCCGCCCGTACCAACGGGAAGAGCAATCCGACCAGGCGCGCCTTGAGTTCACCATGCGACCAGTCGGCCGGCATCATCTTTTCGATTCCCCCCCGGACCAGTTCGGCTCGCATGCCCTCGAACGCCCCCAGTTCGAGCATGTGCAGGAAATCGTCCGCCGTGAACGGCGACGCCCAGTCCTTTTTGGATGCGAGGCGGACCTGCTGGTTCATGCCGCGCACTGTAGCACGGGAGGCACTTCCGAGGCGATAGCGCTCAGGCCGGTCGCGTGAGCCCCGCGCTCCAGGTATAGCCGCGCAGCGCGGAGCGGAACGATGCCGTCAGTCCCTGCTCGGCGGCGATCGCTTCCACCACCGCGCGCAGATCGGCGCGGGGATAGACGTGGAAGGCGTTGAGCTCCTTGAAGTGGAAGCGCTTGGCGAAGCCCGGCAGGCGTTCATACTGGCCGAAATCGACGATGTGCAGGCTGCCGCCCGGCGCGAGCGCCCTGGCGCCCAGCGCGATCGCTTCCTTCCAGGGCGGGATCATCGACAGCGTATAGCTCATGAACACGCGGTCGACTTGGTTAAGCCCGAACAGCGTGCCCACGTCGAATGCCCCGGCATCGCCCTGCGCCAGCGTGATCTTGTCGCTGAGGCCGTGCTTCGCCACCGACTTGCGCGCGGTGTCCAGCATCGCCTCGCTGATGTCGAAGCCGTGAAAGCGGGCGTTCGGCCAGCGCTTGGCGGCGACGATCAGGTTGCGCGCGGTACCGCAGCCGACCTCCAGCACGGTGCCGCCCGGCGGCGGCGCGAGGTCCCGGATCAGCCGGTCGCGGCCGAGCAGATAGAATTTGCGCGTGAGATCGTAGAAGTGGCGATGGAGCGCATAGGTCGCGTCCATCAGCCCCTTCTGATCGGCCGCCCCGGCATGCCCGCTCATGCGTGCGGCTTCAGCGTCCAGACATGGGTCGCGCCGTACACCGACGAGCGGTCGCGGCGGGTCCAGTCGTCGAGCTTGGCCTGGTCCTCATATTCCCACTGGTTCATCAGCGCGTCGGGGATATGGCCGCGGACCACGTCCGGCACCGCTGCGGTGCGATAGAGCACCCGCGCGCCCGGCTTCGCCGTGCGGGTGATCTCGGTCCAGATCCGGGTGAGCTGCTCGTCGGTCATCCAGTCCTGCGCGTCGAGCAGGATGTAGCGATCGAGCGACTGCGCCGGCATCGACTCGAGATAATCGGCATAGTTGGTGTGGCGGATCTCGACGCGGTCGGCGCGGCTGCGCACCGCCTCGTAGTTCTTGCGCTCGAGATAGGGCGGCAGCGGCGCGCCCTCATGCTCGCCATAGCCGCGGCCGAAGGCCTGCCAGGCGTAGAAATTGTCCTTGAGGTCGAAGTCGCAGGCGAGCTTGCGCAGGCGGCTGCGCAGCGCCCCGGTGATGCCTTCCTGGTCGTCCACCTTGAGCAGGTCGTACTGCGCCGGCGGGATGCCGAAGCCGAACAGCGCGGCAGGCTGGTCCACCATCCAGCGCAGCAGCTTCTTGTCGAAGAACGGCGCGAAGCGCGTCTCGAAGATGTGGCGCTGCTCCTCGATGGTCTTCGCCTGGAGGATCTCCTTGGGATCGATGCCGTAGCGATGGCCGAGCCAGTGGACGAAGCCGATCAGCCGGCCGAGCAGGCCCTGGCGATAGAAGCCGGTCTTGAAGCCGTTGATCCGGCGCACGCCGTTGGGCGCGCGGCCGTCCCAATAGGCGCGCGAGCTCTCGTCCAGCGCGCCGCGCAGGTACGTCTTGTACGCATCGATATTCTCCGCCCGGTTGGCGAGGCCGAAGAAGCGGTGGAACGTCTCATAGTCCGGCAGCCGGAGCGCCGCCTGCTGCTTGAGCTTGTTGAGCGCGATGTGCGCCGGGTTGAGGTCCACCGCGGTGATCTTGGCCGGGTTCGCCGTCAGATAGGAAAAGACGTTGCAGCCGCCCGACGCGATGGTGACGACATGGCTTTCCGGCGTGATCTGCAGCGCCTCCATGTCGATCACCGGATCTTCCCAGATCTGGGCATAGACCAAACCGCGGAAGGCGAAGGTGAATGCGCGTTCCAGGATGCCTTCCTTCGAGAGAGACTCGTGGCGGTGCACCGCGCCCCGGACCGCGCCGTTCTTCGGCGCCTTAGCGAGTGATGGCATTCTATGACGACTCCCGGCGAACCAGCTGTCCGGCGCCCCGCCGAACCAGCTCCCCACCCCCCTGTGACAAAAGCTTTGCAGCCTTGTGACAGCGGCCTCCGGAAATCAATCCTTCACCCTTTCGTACATCGCAGCGCGATGCCTGCCCGAAGAAAAGCGCGCCGCGTGCAACCTTTCGGCCGGGGCCCACGAACCTATATCGACACCATCATCGCAAGAGGTTCGCCATGCCAATCGACCGCCGCCAATTGCTCGCCGCCGCCGGGGCCGGCGCCATCGCCCTGCCGCTGTTCGCCTGCAGCACCGCGCCTGCCGCACCGCTGCCCGACTTTCCGTTCAAGCTGACCGACGCCGAATGGAAGAAGAAGCTGGGCCCGGCGGCCTATAACGTGCTGCGAAACGGCGGCACGGAATACCCCTTCACCAGCCCGCTCAACAAGGAGCATCGCAAGGGCGTGTTCGGCTGTGCCGGCTGCGCGCTGCCCCTCTTCGCTTCCGCCACCAAGTTCGACAGCGGCACCGGCTGGCCGAGCTTCTATCAGCCGCTGGCGAATGCCGTGGTGACGCGGAGCGACCGAAGCCTGGGGATGGCGCGGACCGAGGTGCTCTGCCGCCGCTGCGGCGGCCATCTCGGCCATGTCTTCGACGACGGGCCGCAGCCCACCGGCAAGCGCTATTGCATGAACGGGGTGGCGCTGCGCTTCACGCCGCGCGGGTGATCAGTTGGACGCGATCTGGGTCAGCGCCGGCAGGCGGAGCGCGGCGACCTGGACATTGGCCCAGTCGTTCGCCGGCGCCGCGTCCGGATAGATGAAGCCGTTCACCGGATAGGCCGAAAGGCCGAGACTGCCGGTGCGGCCGTACCACACGCGCACTTCGCTCCAGTCGCCCGCAGCCGAGACGTCCACCGCGCGGACGTCGTGTTCGACGGCGCCGGGGGTCGACCAGTTGGCGTGGGTCAGCAGCACTTCGCGGGGGCTCACGATCTGCGACACCATCGCGACATGGCCCATCGGCATCCGCGCGGTGCGCTGGAACGACATCACCGCACCGACCTTGGGGGTTTCGCCGCGCTGGTAGCGGCCGGCGGCCTGGCCCCACCAGGTCCAGGCATTGCCGCGGAGCTCGACGCCCGAGGCCTGGCGGGCGAAGGTGACGCACTGCCAGAAGGTGCCCTTCGCCTGCGCGGGAACGACAGTCATCAGGGCGCACGCGGCCATCAGCGCAAAACGCGCTGCGAAACGAGTGAACATCTTTGGACCCCCCGGTCAGGAAAGGAAGCGGTTGAGGGTTGCTAGCCAAACTATAGGACGGCCGTATACCCCCGCGGTTCGCCGATCCGACGAACCGTTGGAATGCGCCGACGAGGTGCGCTGAACCGTTTCTGAACGATGGGAACCAACGCCGAAACGCATCTTGCCGCGCGGCGCGAAACCGATTGCCCAAAATGGTATAGGGACAGCACCATAAGGAAAAATACGGCGCGAATTCATGAGCCTAAGGAAGTTCCCTTAGGCCCTTCGCTTCGTCGCAAACCGATGTTGCGTCGCAGCACATTTTAGGGTCCAATGCTCGTGGGGATACGGAGGGGGTCATTAAGCTCTGCGTTAACCAGTGCGGAGCATGATCCTCTCTACCGGGCAGAAGGAACCCGAGCGGGAGACGTTACGATGGCTGCACGAGCAAAGCCGGCCGAAGGCGCGATGACGCTGGCAGAAATGAAGGAGTTCGCGGGCTTTGCCGCCGGCACCCAGCGCTATGTGCGCCGGTCGCTCGACGTGGGCCTGGAGCGCGATGACGCCCTTTCGCGCTGGTCGCGCGACGTGGTCGAAGCGGCGAGCATCCGCGCCCAGGCACGCGTCTACGAGCGTCTCAAGGACATCCGCACGCTGCTACCCAACGACAGCGACCTCGGCGCGATCGAGCCGTTCATGGCACCGCTGGTGACGCTCTCGGCATTCGATCTCGGCCAGGGCCGGCTGACCAGCTTCTCCGCCTATCGCTTCCTCTACGAGCGGCTGCTCGGCGCGGAAGTGCGGCCGTGGCTGCCGGCGGCGTTCTGCTCGGCTGCGGCGCTGCCGCACCTCCACCCGGATCTGCGCCGCAAGCTGCTCCAGTCGATCAGCGAAGCCGCGGCGACCGCCTCGGGCTGGTCGAACCGCCAGCCGAGCTTCTTCCCGCAATGGGTCGAGAAGATCGACACCAACGCCCTGCCGAACTGATCGGCTAGCGACACGCCCGCCACCCCATCTCGCCGCGTGCAGCCTGGTCGAGATGGAGGTGGTCGCGGTGGGCGGCATTATAGTCGGGCGACAGCACCGTCGCGAACAGCCGGCAGGCGCCGTCGCGCACCGCACGCAGGAAGGCAGGCTTGTCGCCTTCCCCCTTCCAGTCACCCAGCACGCTCACCCGCCGCCCGTCGGCGAGGACGAAGGCCGCGATGTCGACCGCATTCGCCTTGGCGTGCTCGCTCCAGTCGCCGGTGGTGCGACCGTACATGCGGCGACACGAATAGCTGCCGAAATGCTCGATCCGCACGACGCGCGAGCCGAAATGCTTCTGCGCCTCCGGCTGGACGATATTCCATTCCCACAGCGCCAGCCCCGCCGCCACCGGACAGGCGGTGCCGAGCGACGCCGGGCTGAACGCGATCGTCCGCGCGCCACCTGACGTGAAGCGCACGCCGTTGGCATAGCCGCATTCGCCCCGCCGCGGCACCGGCGCGAGCTTCTCGTAGCGCACGCCCGCCCGGGTGAGCAGCGCCCGGCACTGGCCGTCATCGCTCCCCAACCCCGCCAGCTTGCGCCCGGTAAAGGCGCCGATCGGCTGCGACAGGTCGAGCGGGGTCCAGGGCACATCCTGCGGCCGGCTGCGCGTCCACATCAGCAGCAGCAGCGCCCCGCCGGCGATCAGCGCGAAGACCAGCAGCACCCAGACGGTCTGCTTGAGCGCCTTCACGCGCGCACCGCGCGGTCCAACCGCTCGGCGGTGACGGGGTAGCCGAGCCCCTCCGGGATGCAGAGCCAGTCGACGCCGCCACGCGACTCGACGAAGGGGGTGATCGGTTCGATCGGAAAGCGGCGGGCATGGGCCATGGCCGAGTCGAAACCGTCGAACAGCGCCAGCCGTTCCAGATTGCGCCGGGTGGGATAGATCACCATCGCCTCGCCGCGATCGGCCAGGTCCAGCGCGCCCTGCGCGGTGATCCAGCACAGCCGGACATTCTCGCTGCCGTCGACCTGCGGCGCGGCCCCCTCGGGCGCGCGGGCGAGATAGAAGCGGGTGTCGAACACCCGGTGCGGCAGGCCGTAGGGCAGCCAGCGGGCGAACGGCACCAGCGCATCCAGATCCAGCGCCAGCCCGGCCTCCGTCAGCAGCTGCGCAAAGGGTTCACCCGCATGGAGCGCGGCGCGGATCGTTGCCAGCGTACCAGGATCGCAGCGGAGCCCCAGCGCCAGCCCCGCCTCCTCGATTGTCTCGCGGATCGCCGCGACTCGGGCCGCGGCATCGTCATGGCGGTCGGTCAGCAGATGATCGCCGGGATCGATCCGGCCGCCGGGAAACACCAGCGCGCCGCCCGCGAACGCCATCGCCCGCGAGCGCTCGACCATCAGCAGCTCGGGCGGCCCGCCCGCCATCTCGCGCATCACGATCACGGTGGCGGCGGGGATGGCTTCGGCTTGCGACATCGCCCCGGCTCTACGCCCGGCGCGCGCCGCTTACCAGCCGGAGGCGCGCAGGCGCAGGCGGAACACTTCGTCGCTGGAGGTGATGAACAGCGTCTTGCCATCCTCGCCGAAGCAGCAATTCGCCGCCTTCTTGCCCGTCGAGATCAGCCCCAGCCGCCGCCCGTCCGGCGCCACGACATGGATGCCGCCAGGCCCGCTGGCATAGAGATGCCCGCTCGCCGCCACCTTCATCCCGTCGGCATGGCCCTGGAGCCCCGCCGCGGTGCCGGCGCGGTGATCGAGGAAGATCTTCCGGCCCGTCGCCAGGCCGTCCTCGCCCAGCGAATAGGCCCAGGTGTAGGGCGCAGCATCGTCCGACACCGAGACATAGAGCGTCCGCTGGTCGGGCGACAGGCCGATGCCGTTGGGCCGGGTGAGCTTCGATTCGATCAGGTGCACCGTGCCGTTGGTGTCGAGCCGGTATACGCCGTTGAACGGCAGCTCCTTCAGCGGCGACTGGTCGCCCTCGGTAAAGCCATAGGGCGGATCGGTGAAGTAGATCGCACCGTTCTTCGCCTGGACCAGATCGTTGCAGCTGTTGAACCGCTTGCCCTCATATTTGCCGGCGAGGATCGTCTTTTCCTTGGTCTCCAGGTCCGCCGCCGCGATCGCGCGGGTGCCGCTGTCCGCGATCAGCAGTTCGCCCTTGCGGCCCTGGATCATCCCGTTCGACCCCGCCTCGCGCACGCCCTTGGGGATCGGCCCGGCGAGCCCCGAAGGGACGAGGAACGGCTTGGTCGCCTTGCCGTCCCAGCGATAGGCGATGTTCGCCGGTACGTCGGAGAAGAGCAGATAGCTGCGATCGAACGCGCTCGCGCCGCCCGATGCACCGCCGGTCACCGCCCCGTCGCGGATCCATACCGGGCCCTCCGCCCATTGGATGCCGCTCGAAATCACCTCGAGGGGCGACTCGACGTCGAGCAGGGCATCCAGCTCGGGATCGAGCCGCGTGATCGTCCCCGCCCCCGCCGCGCGGGCGATGCCCGGCAGCAGCGGCAGCGCGGCAAGGCCGCCCAACAGGGTGCGGCGGGTGGTGGCGAGCATCGAAATCCCCCTCAGACGAACGGCCATAGCAGCAGCGCCATGGCGAAACTGGTCAGTCCCGCGATCGTGGCACCGATGGTCCAGCTGCGAAAGGTCTGCGCTTCGGTGAGGCCGAGATACTGCTTCACCAGCCAGAAGCCGGTGTCGTTGACATGGCTCGCGATGGTCGCGCCCGATCCGATCGCGACGGTGACCAGCGCGATCCGGTCCGGCCCCAGCCCCGCCGCGCCGATCAGCGGGGCGGCCAAGCCAGCGGCGGTGACCATCGCGACCGTCGCCGAACCCTGCGCCACCCGCACGAACGCCGAGAGCAGGAAGGCGAAGACCGGGATCGAAACCTGCGCGGCCTCCACCGCCAGCGTGATCTGCTTGCCCGCACCCGACTCGATCAGCACTTCCTTGTAGGCCGCCCCCGCGCCGATGATCAGCACCATCAGGCCCGCCGGCTCCAGCGCGCGGGTGCTGATCTTGGAGAGCGTCTCGAACCCCGCCCCCGCGACCAGCCGCAGCCAGGCCATCGCCCCGATCACCGCGATCACCAGCGCGGTGAAGGGATGGCCGAGAAAGACGAGGGTGGAGCGCGCCAGCCCGGGCGCCATCGTTTCGCTGGCCACCGTGCCGATCAGGATCAGCGCCAGCGGCAGCAGCATCGCGGCGAGCGCGGGGCCGAAGCCGACCGCATTGGTCTGCGGCGCGCCTTCATCGAGCATCGGCGGCGCGCCGATCGCGCCATAGCCGGGCGCGCCGTGCGCCAGCTTGGCAAAGACCGGCCCGGCGAGGATCGCGGAGGGGATACCGCAGATCAGGCCATAGAGCGCCATCCGGCCGTAATCGGTGTGCAGCAGTTCGGCGACCGCGACGGGCCCCGGATGCGGCGGCAGCAGCGCGTGCATCGTCATCAGGCCCGCGAGCAGCGGCAATGCGAAATAGGTGACGCGCCGCTCCGCCCGCACCGCCAGCGTGGTGAGCAAGGGCGCGAGGATGATGAAGGCGACGTCGAAGAACAGCGGCACGCCGACGACGATGCCGATCGCGGTCAGCGCCCAGGGGACGCGTTTCTGCCCGAACAGGTCGAGCAGCCGCCGCGCGATCGCCTGCACCCCGCCCGACGCCTCGAGCATGCCGCCCAGCACCGCGCCGAGCCCGATCACCACCGCGACGAAGCCGAGCGCCTCGCCGGTGCCCTTGCGGATCGCCGCGATCACCGCCAGCGGATCGTTGCCGAAGACGAGGCCGGTCGCCAGCGCCACCAGCAGCAGCGCGACGAAGGGTTGCAGCTTGAGGCGAAGGACCAGCAGGATGACCGCCGCGATGCTGCCCGCGACGATGAGCAAAGTATGCCAGGGCTCGCCCATCACGCAACCTCCACCTTGGTGGCAAGCGAGGCGGCGGGCACCTGCCCCTCCGCGCCGGCCGTGATCCGGAACTTGGCTTCGCTCTTCAGGTCGGCCGAGGAAGCGCCGGCCATCAGCCGGATGTCGCCCTGCTCGACGATCCACTTGCCGTCCCGCCAGAAGGCGAACTGCTCGGGGCTCAGGGTGAAGCGCACGGTACGGCTCTGCCCCGGCTTGAGCGGCACGCGGGCAAAACCGCGCAGCTCCGCCACCGGCCGCGAGACCGCGGCGACGGGATCGTTGGCGTAGAGCTGCACCACCTCCTCCACAGCCATCGTGCCGCGATTGGTGACCTGCACCGATGCCGTGATGCGGCCGCCGGGGGCGACGGTCTCGCTGCTCAGCGTCAGCGGGCCATAGGCGATCTCGCCATAGGTGAGGCCATGGCCGAAGGCGAAGAGCGGGCCGATCTCGGTGTCGTGATAGCGCGCGCTGTCCACCGCGAGGTCCGGATTGGCCGGGCGGCCGGTGGGCAGATGGGCGTAGCTCTGCGGCGACTGGCCCGTCCGGCGCGGCATGCCGATCGGCAGGCGACCGCCGGGCGCGGCCTTGCCGGTAAGGATCTCCGCGATCGCGGGGCCGCTCTCGATACCGAGCAGCCAGGTTTGCAGCACGGCAGGCACCCCGGTCAGCTCGCGCTCGAGCGCCAGCGGGCGCCCCCCCATCAGGATCGCGACGATCGGCTTGCCGGTGGCTTTCAGCGCCTCCAGCAGCGCCGTCTGGCCCTCGGGGAGACCGATCTCCGCATAGCTGCGCGCCTCGCCGGTGCGGTTGAAATCCTCGCCGAGCGCCACGAGCACGATGTCGGCACGCTTGGCCGCCTCGACCGCCGCCGCGACATCGGTGCCCGGCTGATAGTCGGCCCCTGCCAGCGCCGCCTTGAGCGTCACCGCGTCGGTCGCTTGCCCGCGTGCGCGCCACGACCCGATCGCCGAGGAGGCATCGTCCGCCAGCGCGCCGATCAGCGCGAGCCTGGCGCCCGGCTTGAGCGGCAGCACCGCGCCGTCGTTGCGCAGCAGCACCACCGAGCGCTTGGCGAGATCGCGCGCCTCGGTCCGCCGCAGCGGCGCCTTGTCGCGCGCGGGATCGCCAAAGCCATAGGGGTCGTCGAACAGCCCCAGCCGCGCCTTGGCGGCGAGGATGCGGCCGACCGACTCGTCGATCAGCGGCACGAGGCTCGCATCGGCGGTCGCGGCTTCGGCGAGGTAGGTGGCGTAGCTGCCGCTCGCCATGTCCATGTCGACGCCCGCCTTGAGCGCCAGCACCGCGGCTTCGCGCGCATCGGCGGCGATGCCGTGGTTGACCAGCTCGCGGATCGCGTTCCAGTCGCTCACCACCAGCCCCTGATAGTGCCACTGGGCGCGCAGGAAGTCGCGGACCAGCTCGGCATTGGCGGTCATCGGCACGCCATCGAGCGCGTTGAACGCGGTCATGAAACTGCCCGCGCCTGCCCGTGCGGCAGCATGGAAGGGCGGCAGATAGACTTCGTTGAGCGTGCGCGGCCCCACCTCGGCGCTGTCATAGTCGCGACCGCCCTCGGCTGCGCCATAGCCGACGAAATGCTTGGCGCAGGCCATCATCCGCATGCCCTTGCCGAGATCGGCGCCCTGGAAGCCGGCGACCTGCGCCTCGGCGATGCGGCTGCCGAGATAGGCGTCCTCGCCCGCGCCCTCGACCACCCGGCCCCAGCGCGGATCGCGCGCGACGTCGACCATCGGCGTGAAGGTCCAGTGCAGCCCCGCCGCCCAGGCCTCTTCGGCCGCGATCCGCGCGGCCTGTTCGGCGGCCTTGGCATCCCAGCTCGCCGCCAGCGCCAGCGGCACCGGCAGGATGGTGCGATAGCCATGGATCACGTCCATCGCGAACAGCAGCGGGATCTTGAGCCGCGATTCCTCCACCGCGACGCGCTGCAGGTCGCGCAGCGGCTCGGCACCCGCGACGTGGAGGAACGAGCCCATCTCGCCCTTGCGCACCCGGTCGAGCATCGCCGCGTCGAGCTTCGAGTTGAGCGACTTCTGCCGCCCGCCGGCGATCTGGTTCATCTGCCCGACCTTCTCGGCGAGCGTCATCTGGCCGAGCAGCGCCTGGATGCGGGCGCGGTGGTCGGCGCCCAGCGGGCGCGCCGCGCGGGCCAGCGGGGTCCAGGCGGAAGCGGCGAGCATCGCGCCCGCCGCCAGCAGGTTCCGTCGATTCATGCGTCCGTTCTTCATGCGAGGGTGATGGCGCGATGTTCGCGGGCCGAGCGATAGATCGCCTCGATCAGCCGCATGTCGCGCAGCCCTTCCTCGCCCGAGACGATCGGCTCGCGCCCGGCCATGATGCATTCTGGCAGGTGATCGAGCTGGCGGACGAACTGGTTCTTGGCCGGCTTGGGCAGCACCACCTGCTCGCGCTTGCCGCCGAGCCGGGTCCACATCTCCTGCCCCTCATAATTAGTGGCGGGCTCCAGCTCGACCCAGCCATTCCGGCCGGTGACGCGATAGTGGTTGTGGTTCGAGCTGTAGCTCGACACGCAATCGGCGATCAGCCCGCTGGGGAAGCGGAGCTGCCAGTCGATCCGGTCCTCCACCGTCTTGAAGCGCGGATCGCTGCGATCGGTAGACTCCATCGCGCTGACCTCGACCGGCTCCTCGCCGGAAAGATAGCGTGCGGCATTGAGGCTGTAGATGCCGATGTCCATCATCGATCCGCCGCCGGACAGCGCCTTGTCGAGCCGCCACTGGTTGGGCCCCGCATAGAAGCCGTGCTCGGCGAAGATCAGCGTCGGCTTGCCCAGCGCGCCCGACTTCACCGTCTCGATCGCCTTGAGATTGTACGGCTCGAAATGGCAGCGATAGCCGATCATCAGCTTCTTGCCGGCCTTCTTCGCCGCCGCGATCATCGCCTGGCATTCGGCGACCGAGACCGCCATCGGCTTTTCGCACATCACATGCTTGCCGGCCTGGTGCGCGCGGATCGTGTATTCGGCGTGCATCGAATTGGGCAGCACGACATAGACGATGTCGATGTCCGGATTGTCGCGGATCCGGTCGTACGTCTCGTAGCTGTATTGGTGGGTCTTGGGGATGCCGTATTCGGCGCCGTATTTGTCCAGCTTGGCGGGCGTGCCGCTCACCAGCGCCTTGAGTTCGGCGAACTCGCAGTCCTTGAGGTTGGGCATGATCTGCCTGGTGGCGTAATAGCCCAGTCCGACGATTGCATAGCCGAGCTTGCGCTTGGGCGCGGCCTGTGCCGATCCGCCGAGCGCACTGGCCAAGACCCCGGCGCCGATCCCGCCGAGCACGTCGCGTCGCGTTCCCATGATCCTCCTCCTCGTCCCCGGCGGCGTTGCGTGCCGCACGGCCGACAGCGGTATCAACAATGGCGAAGGCGGGCCAGCGTCTCGGGGTCGTAGATGGAAGCGGCTGAAATCAAAGCGGAAGCGTGACGGTGGCGCACAGCCCGCCACCGCTGCGCCGGTGGAGCGTGATGTCGCCGCCATGCGCGCGCGCCGTCGCCCGCGCGCTGGCCAGCCCCAGCCCCATGCCGCCGGTATCGCGGTTGCGCGAGCGCTCGCCGCGGAAGAAAGGGTCGAACACGCGTTCCATGTCTTCGTCCGGGATGCCCGGCCCACGATCGCGCACCGCGATTATCGCTTCCCGTTCGCGCGCCACGAGCACCAGCTCGGCGCCACCGGCATATTTGACGGCATTGCCCACCAGATTGGCGAGCATCGCCTTGAGCGCCACCGGGTCCGCCTCGATCACCACCGGATCGCCCGTCTCCAGGCTGACCGCCGCGCCCCGATCAGCGGCGTCGTCGACCACCGTCTCGGCGAGCGAGCGCAGGTCCAGCGGGCGGCGCACGCCGATGCGGCTGCTGTCGCGGACATAGGCCATCACCGCCGAGATCATCGCCTGCATCTCGCGGATGTCGCCTTCGCAGGCAGCGCGGATCGCCGGATCGGTATCCTCGACGCGCAGCCCCAGCCGCATCAGCGGGGTGCGCAGATCATGCGCCACCGCCGCGATCATCGTCGCGCGATCGTCGACATAGCGATTGAGCCGCGCCTGCATATCGTTGAACGCGCGGGCGGCCTCGGCGATCTCGGCGGGGCCGTCGAGCTCGATCGGCGGCGCGCGCGGATCGCGGCCCAGCCGCTCGGCGGCGCGAGCGAAGGCGCCGATCGGGCGGGCGAAGCGCTGCGCCATCGCCCAGGCGAACACAGCGGCGGCAAGCGCCGACAGCACCAGCCACATCACCACGAACAGCCGCCATGCCTCCAGCCCGACATCCGCCGTGACCACGCGCCAGCTTCCGTCGGGCAGGCGGAGCGCGGCTTCAAAGCCGCCGGCGACCAGCACGTCCTGCGCCGCCGCCGCGCTGGCCGGGGCGGGCGCGGGCGGCACGCCCGCACGATCATAGACCGGCGGACGCTGCAGGAAGCCTACGGGGAAGTGCAGGACCACGCGGTCCGGCCGAACGCCCAGCGCGGTGGCGAGCGCAACCTCGGTCCGTTCGGCGCGCGGGTTCCAGGGCTGGCGCTCGATCGTGGGCACGCGCAGCACCGTGAACCCCTCCTGCGCCGCAGCGGAGTTGCGCATCGCCTGGGCGATCTGGCCGACGGTGTGAAGCTTGGGATTGGGCGTCTGCACGGCGAACAACAGGCCCAGATTGAGCAGCTGCACCACCACCACACAAGCCAGCATCCGCGCGAAGATGCGCAGGAACAGCGGCGACCGGGGCGCCGCCGCACCGGCTTTCATGCGCGCGTCACGCGGGGCACGAACAGATAGCCTTCGTTGCGCACGGTGCGGATGATCTCGTCCGCGCCCGACCGCAGCTTGCGGCGCAGGCGGCTGACCTGCACGTCGATCGCGCGATCATAGGCATCCGAATCCGGGCCACGCGCGGCGGCGAGCAGCGCCTCGCGCGACAGCACGCGGCGCGGGCGCTCGATGAACACACGCAGCACCGCGAACTCCCCGTCCGTCAGGCCGACCAGCACGCCTTCGGGGTCGAACAGCTCGTGGCTGCCCAGATCGATCCGCCAGCCTTCGAAGGTGTAGACATCGCCCGCCGGCGGGGCCGCGGTGGTGCCGCGCTTGCGCAGCGCCGCGCGCACCGTCGCCAGGATCTCGCGCGGGCTGCACGGCTTGGGCAGATAATGGCCCGCGCCGACCTCCAGCCCTAGGATCCGGTCCTGCTCCTCGCCGAGCGCGCTGAGCAGGATCACGTCGGGGCCGTCGGCAGTGGCGATGCGGCGGCAGGCGGAAAGCCCGTCCTCGCCCGGCATCATCACGTCGAGGATAACGAGGTCGACCGGCATCTTCTCGAGGATGGTGTCCATGTCGCGTGCGCTGGAGGCGGTCTCGACTCGGTAGCCGCGCGCGCCGAGGCTGTTGGCCAGCAGCAGCCGGATGTCGCGATCGTCGTCGACGACAAGCAGCGTAGCGGGTTCATCGGAAGCGGGGTGGGTTGCCATGCTCAAACTCGTCTCTTGTACCATGTCGCCCCCGCTGCCGGCCCCTATGAACCGATGCGCGCCGAGGTTCAACGTTCGCGCCCCGGCCGCGCGCCGAAGCTGACCAGACTCTCCGCGCCGTCCACCCCGATCGCCGACACGCCGACGAAGGTGTCGTCCACGATGATCCCCTTCAGCACCATCTGCGTGGCGCCGCCGCGCACGTCGACATGGCGGCTCCAGGCCTCGCCGTCGGCGGAGCGCCAGTAGACGCGGTACGATGCCGCGCCCTCGACGGCCGGCCACTGCACCGTGGTGTCGGTGGCAAGCGCGCCGCTGATCACCACCGGCGCCGGCGCGGCGGGCGCGCTGGCGAGGCGGCGCAGCGTCGCGACGTTGAGCGCGGTCACCTTCGCCAGATAGGGGAAGTCCATCCGGTCGACCGTGTCGCCATAGACCTTGCCCGATTCGGTGCGGAGGTCCTGATGCTGCGCGTCGTAATTCTCGACGCCGACCGAGAACCGCACCGCGGGATAGCCGAGGGTGAGGAAGGGCGAATGGTCGCCGCCGCGGCCGAAGCGATCCGGACGGCGGACCATCAGCACCTTCAGCCCCTTGGGATCGGCCGCGGCGACGCCGCGGATCGCCTTGGCAAGCGCGCGGCTGGGCCCGTCATCCTCGCCGCCGTCGGCGCGCCGCGCCTTGGCCTCGGCCAGGCTCTCCGAATCGCGCGCGCCTTCGGAGAAGACGCGAACCCGGTCCGCCACCCGGCGCCCGTCCTGGCCGATGGTGTTGCCGACGATGTCGTTGTTGAGCACCGCCGAGACGATCCAGCCGCGTTCCTTGGCCGTCTCCGCCAGAAGCTGCCCGCCATAGAGCCCCTGTTCCTCGCCCGAGAGCGCAGCATAGACGATGGTCGCCTTGAACTTGTGCTTCGACAGGATCCGAGCCGATTCCAGCACCAGCGCCACGCCCGAGGCATCGTCGTTCGCGCCGGGGGCATCGGCGGTCGCGTTCATCACGTCGGTGACGCGGCTGTCGATATGCCCCATCACGATCACCACGCGGTTCGGCTCGCTGCCGCGCTGGATGCCGAGTACGTCGACGATCCGCACGCCGTTGGGCGCGCGCGCGCCCTTGAACTCGCGCGCGATCTCGCTCGTCTCGATACAGCCGCCGCAGGCAGCACCGATCTTGGCGAGCTCGCCGCCGAACCAGCGCCGCGCCGCGCCGATGCCGCGCGTCGGGTTGTCCGGATCGGAAAGCGTGTGGCGGGTACCGAAGCTCACCAGCTTCTCCACCGTCGCCTTCAGGCGCGCGGGATCGGGACGGTCCTGTGCCGCGGCGGGCGTGGCGAGCAGGGCGAGCGGCAAAAGAGCAAGGTGGCGCATGGGCTTATGCTGGCGCGCCGCGGCCCGCGGGTCAATCGGCTCAGCTCAGCCGATCGATCGCATCCATGTCGAGCGAGCCCGGGATGATCATCACCGGCACCGTCAGCTTGCCCGCATCCGCGCCGGTGAAATGGGCGACCAGCTTGCCGGGCGCCCCGCTCGGCGCGGCACCCAGCACCAAGGCGGCGATGTCGCCATTGGCTGCCAGCATCTCGCGCACCACCTTCGGCCCGTCACCTTCGCGCACCGTGATCGAGGGGGTGAGCCCGGATTCGCTGAACAGCGTGCCGGCTGCGCGCATCACCAGCGCCTCCGCACGTTCGCGCGCCTCCTCCTCGATCGTCGCCATCACTCCGCCCCACTGGACGAACTCGGCAGGCGGGATCAGCGCGAGAATCTCGACATTGCCTTCGGTCTTGGCGGCGCGCCGCGCGGCGAAGCGCAGTGCGATCTCGGCCTCGGGCGAATCGTCGATCACCACCAGATAGGTGCGCATGGGAGCTTCCTTGCAGTCCCCGGTTCAGTGGACCGGCGCAGCCCGCAGCGCAAGAGCGGGGCTTGACCCTAGGGACTGCGGCGGCAAAGGAGGGGCCAGCCACCCCCAGGACCAACGACGGGAACCTTCATGGGAATCGAAATCAAGATGCCGGCACTTTCTCCCACCATGGAGGAAGGCACGCTTGCCAAGTGGCTCGTCAAGGAAGGCGACACGGTGAAATCCGGCGACCTGCTTGCCGAGATCGAAACCGACAAGGCGACGATGGAATTCGAAGCGGTCGACGAAGGCGTGATCGGGAAGATTCTGGTCGCCGAAGGGACCGATAATGTGAAGGTCGGTACCGTGATCGCGGTGATCGCCGGCGAAGGCGAGGACGTTTCGTCCGCCACCGCCGCGCCTGCGCCGAGCCCGACCCCTGCGCCCGCTCCGGCGCCGACCCCGGCCGCCAGCGCGCCGACTCCGGCGCCTGCCCCGGCGGCACAGCCCGCCGCCGCTTCGGGTTCGCGCGTAAAGGCGAGCCCCCTCGCCCGTCGCATCGCTGCCGACAAAGGCGTCGACCTCGCCAGCGTGAGCGGCACCGGCCCGAACGGCCGCATCGTCAAGGCCGACGTCGAGGGCGCGAAGCCCGGCGCCGCC
>JAPJRE010000212.1 GCA_030824725.1 Sphingomonas sp. | reverse complement strand
GTGCCGAAGGCAGCGGCAATATCGTCGGTGATGTCGGCCGAACCCATCGGGATCGAGGCCAGCCCCGCCAGCACCCCTTGCGCGAACACCGAGACGTTGGTCACGCCCGCACCGATCTCGACCAGCGCGACGCCCAGCTCGCGCTCCTCCTCGGTAAGGCAGGCAAGTCCGGTGGCGACGGGCGCCGCGATGATCGAGCGCACCTCCAGATGCGCCGAGCGGACGCACAGATCGAGGTTGCGGACCGGCGAGCCTTCGGTGGTGACGACATGCACGTCGACCCCCAGCCGATCGGCATGCAGCCCGAGCGGCCGCTTGACGCCGCCCAGCCCGTCCACCGTGTAGCGGGTCGGCTGCGCGTGCAGCACCATCCGCCCCTGCGGATCGATCGCGCCGCGCCCGGCCTTGAGCAGATCGTCGATATCGGCCTGCTCGACCCGGTGCCCCCCCAGATCCGCTTCGACCTTGACGACGCTGGAGACCAGCCCGCCCGCCGAGAAGCTGACCCAGACATCCTCGATGTTGAAGCCGGCGATCCGCTCGGCCTGCTCCACCGCCTCGCGGATCGCGATTTCGGTGGCGTGCATGTCGGCGACATAGCCGCGCTTGACGCCCCGGCTCTCGCGCTGGCCGGTGCCGAGCACGATCAGATTGCCCTCGTCGGTCCGCTGCGCGATCAGCGCCGAGACCTTGGACGAGCCCACGTCGAGCGCGGTGATCAACCCTTCGGGTGCTACCTTCGCCATCAGCCTTCCCCTGCGCCGGTGCCCGCCGGCGGCGGCGGCGTTGTCGTTGTCGTGGCAGGCGCGGCCGGTACCGTCGTCGCCGGCGCCGTGGAAATCGGCGGCGGCGGCTCGATCACGCCCTGCCGGCGCACAACCAACTTGTTTGCGACGCGCATGTCAAATCCGAGATTGCCGTGGCTCAGCAGGCGCTGCGCGCTGTCGATCTGGACGAACTTCTTGAGCGCGGCCATCGCCTCGTCCTCGCCCTCGGGCAGCTGCAGCTTCTCGCCCGAGGTGAAGAACACGTCCCAGCGGCGATTGCCCACCCAGCTCATCGCCTTGACCAGCGGCTTGAGCGCCGGCTGCGTGTCCAGCAGATGCTTGCGCGCGGCTTCCTGGGTGTTGGCGCCCTCGCCGATCAGCAGCGGCAGGTCGGGCATCGCCTCGGGCGAGACCGGCTCCAGCGGCACACCCGAAGGATCGATCAGCATCAGCTGGCCATGGTTCTGCCAGACCGCCGCGGGGCTGCGCTCCTCGATCGCGATGTGCAGCGTGCTCGGCAGCCGCCGCGAGACCCGGGCGTCCTTCACCCAGGGAAAGGTCAGCAGCCGCTGGCGCACATCCTCCAGGTTCACCAGCGGCATCGCGCGGGAATCCTGGTCGAGCACCTGCTCATAGACCGTCGCGCGGTCCATGTGCTGGAGCCCGTCGATCTGGATCTCGTCGACTTTGAGCCCGGCATCGCCCACCGCCTGCGCGAAGCCGACCCCGATCATCTGGGGCACGCCCGCCAAAATGCCGATCGTCAGCACCACCGCGCCGACAGCGCCGACGATGCTCCATGTCGTGACCTTGTGCAGCGTCTCCGGGCTCAGCGGCAGCCCGGAGATCGCCTGATCGAGCACGCCCGCCCGCTGCGGCCGGCGCGCGGTGCCGCGCGGCTTCGGCTTGTCGCCGCGCCGGGTGGTCGCGCGCTGCGCTTGGGCGGGCCTGCGGCTCACAATGCCTCCTCGACGATCCGTTGCACGAGACTAGCATAGTCGATGCCCAGATGGCGCGCCTGTTCGGGCACCAGGCTGAGCGGGGTCATGCCGGGCTGGGTGTTGACCTCGAGCAGGAACAGCCCGTCGACGCCCTGCGTATCGTCCCAGCGGAAATCGGCGCGCGAGGCACCCTTGCAGCCGAGCAGCCGGTGCGCGTCGAGCGCGATCCGCTTGCACGCCTCGGCCACGTCGTCGGGGATCTGCGCCGGGAAGACGTGTTCCGTCAGCCCATCGGTGTATTTGGACTCGTAGTCGTAGAAGCCGCTCTTGGGCTTCAGCTCGGTCACCCCCAGCGCCTGGTCGCCCAGCACCGCGGTGGTCAGCTCGCGCCCGCGGATGAAGGGCTCGGCGAGCAGTGCGTCGAACTCCTGCCAGGGGCCCCGCGCACCCGGGTGGATCGGATTGCCGACATTGCTCTCGGCGGTGACGATCGCCACGCCCACCGACGAGCCTTCGTTGACCGGCTTCAGCACATAGGGCCGCGGCAGCGGATCCTGCCGGTACAGCTCCTCGCGCGACACCATCCGCCCGCCGGGCATCGGGATGCCGTGCGGCACCAGCGCCTGCTTGGTCAGCTGCTTGTCGATCGCGATCACCGAGGTGACCATGCCCGAGTGGGTATAGCGAATGCCCATCAGGTCGAGCATGCCCTGCACGCTGCCATCCTCGCCCGGCGTACCGTGGAGCGCATTGAAGACGATGTCCGGCTTGGCCTCGGCAAGCCTGGCGGCGACATCGCGGTCCAGGTCGATCCGGGTGACGCGGTGGCCGAGGCCCTCCAGCGCATCGGCGACGCCGTTGCCCGACATCAGCGACACCTCACGCTCGGCCGACCAGCCGCCCATCAATACGGCGATGTGGAGGTTCGTCGTCATTTACCCGCAACACCCACGCGCTGAATCTCCCATTCCAGTTCGACGCCCGACTGCGCCTTCACGCGCGCGCGGACGTCCTCGCCCAGCGCCTCGATATCGGCGCTGGTCGCTTCCCCCAGGTTGAGGAGGAAGTTGCAATGCTTCTCGCTGACCTGCGCGTCGCCGCGGCGCAGCCCCCGGCAGCCGGCCGCGTCGACCAGCGCCCAGGCCTTGTGCCCTTCCGGGTTCTTGAAGGTCGAGCCGCCGGTCTTCGAGCGCAGCGGCTGCGATTCCTCGCGCGCGGCGGCGATGCGGTCCATCTCGGCCTGGATTGCGTCCGAGGGCTTCGGAAAGCCTTGGAAGGTCGCGCTGACCACGATCGCGCCCTCGGGCAGGCTGCTGTGGCGATAGGTGTAGCCGAGATCGGCATTGGCCAGCACGCGCCGCTCGCCCGAGCGAAGCACGACCTCGCACTCGACCAGGATGTCGCAGGTCTCGCGGCCATAGGCGCCGCCGTTCATCCGCACGAAGCCGCCGACGGTGCCGGGGATCGAGCGCAGAAACTCGACACCGCCGATGCCCCAGTCGCGCGCCTTGGACGAGACGAGGATGCCCGAAGCACCGCCGCCGCAGCGCAGGGTGGTATCGTCGAGCTGCTCGACTGCGGCGAAGGCCTTGCCGAGGCGGATCACCACGCCGGGCACCCCGCCGTCGCGGACGATCATGTTCGAGCCGAGGCCGAGGCCCATCACCGGGGTGGCGGGGTCTAGCGCGGCGAGAAACGCGGCAAGGTCGTCGGCATCGGCGGGCTCGAACAACCACTCCGCCGCGCCGCCGCTCTTGAACCACACGAGGGGCGCAAGCGGGGCGTCGGGCGTGAGTTTGCCGCGAACGGGGGGCATGTTCACAGACCGCGCTCCAGCACGCAAGTTCCTCCCCGGGCGAAGCTCGGGGAGGGGGACCGCCGCCGCAGGCGGTGGTGGAGGGGCCGCGCCGTCAGGCGCGGAGCACGCTGCAACGGAAGGCCACCGCCGCTGTCGCGGCGGCCCCTCCACCACGCTGCTGCGCAGCGCGGTCCCCCTCCCCTGCGTTCGCAGGGGAGGAATGAAGTCATCGCCAGGCTCACGCATCCCCCCGCGCAGCCGCGATCGCCGGTGCGAGACCCGCAGCCCATTTCGTGATGTCGCCCGCACCGAGACACACCACCATGTCGCCCTCGCGCACCACGCCGCCGAGTGCACTCGCCAACGCCGTCGCGTCGGTGGTCGCCGCCACCGCGCGGTGCCCGCGATGCGAGATCTGCTCGACCAGCGCATCGGCATGGATGCCCTCGATCGGCGCCTCGCCCGCCGGATAGACCGGCGCCACATACACCATGTCCGCGTCGTTGAACGCCTGGGCGAACTCGTCCATCAAATTGGCGAGCCGCGAATAGCGGTGCGGCTGCACCACAGCGATGACCCGGCCCCGCGTGCTCTCGCGCGCCGCCGCCAGCACCGCGCGGATCTCCACCGGGTGATGGCCGTAATCGTCGATGATCGCCGCGCCCGCGACTTCGCCGACCTTGGTGAAGCGCCGCTTCACGCCGCCAAACTTGGCGAAGCCCTGCTGGATCGTCGCATCCGGAATGCCGAGCTCCAGCGCCACGCCGATCGCCGCCAGCGCGTTCTGGACATTGTGGCGGCCCGGCATCGGCAGCTCGATATTCTCGATCGAGCGGGTCGAGCCGTCGCGGTTGCGGATGATCGCCTCGAAGCGATTGCCCCCGGCATGCGGCGTCACGTTCACCCCGCGCACATCGGCGCTGGCCGCGAAGCCATAGGTCACGATCCGCCGGTCGCGGACACGCGGGATGATCGCCTGCACTTCCGGGTGATCGAGGCAGAGCAGCGCCGCGCCGTAGAAGGGCACATTCTCGACGAACTCGACGAACGCCGCCTTCACCTTTTCGAACGAGCCATAATGGTCGAGATGCTCGGGATCGATATTGGTGACGATCGCGAAGGTGCCGTCGAGCCGCAGGAAGCTGCCGTCGCTCTCATCGGCCTCGACCACCATCCAGTCGCCCTCACCCAGCCGGGCGTTGGAGCCATATTGGTTGATGATCCCGCCGTTGATCACGGTCGGGTCTACCCCGCCCGCATCGAGCAGCGCCGCGACCATCGAGGTGGTCGTCGTCTTGCCGTGGGTGCCCGCCACCGCGATGGTGGACTTGAGCCGCATCAGCTCGGCGAGCATCTCGGCGCGGCGCACCACGGGGATGCGGTTCTGGTAGGCGGCTTCCACCTCGGGGTTGGTCCGCACGATCGCGGTGGAGACCACCACCACCGCCGCCTCGCCCAGATTCTCGGCGGCATGGCCTATCGTCACCGGGATGCCCCGATCGCGCAGGCCCTGCACGACGTAGCTATCGGCGACGTCCGAGCCCTGCACCTTGTAGCCAAGGTTGTGCATCACCTCGGCGATGCCCGACATGCCGATGCCGCCGATGCCGACGAAGTGAATGGTACCGATGTCGGTGGCGACGCCCTTCATGCGTAAGCTGGCCTTCCGTTGATGATCTTTGCCGGGCGACCGGCAGGCGCCTTGGGCGCGTGGATGGATTCGACGAGATCGGCGAGGTCGCGCACCGCATCGGGCCGGCCGACGCCGCGGGCGCGCGCCGCCGCATTCTCCAGCGCCTTGGGGTCGAGCCCCAGCTTCTGCATCTGCTTGGCGAGTTCCTGCGCGGTGAAGGCGCGCTGCGGGATGGTCCGCGCGCCGCCGGCCTCGGTGATCTCGCGGGCATTCGCCGTCTGATGGTCGTCGGTCGCGCTGGGCAGTGGCACCAGGATGGCGGGACGCCCGGCGGCGGTCAGCTCGGCGATGGTCGAGGCCCCTGCCCGCGCGATCACCAGATGCGCCCAGGCGAGCCGCTCGGGCATGTCCGGCAGATAGGTGGCGACCTCAGCCGGGATCTCGTGTTCCTGGTACTTGGCGCGGACCATCTCGATGTCCTCGATGCGCGCCTGGTGCGTCACCTGGAGCCGGCGGCGGAAATGCACCGGCAGCAGCGCGAGCCCGTCGGGCACCACCTGGCTGAGGATCGAGGCGCCCTGGCTGCCGCCGGTCACCAGCACGCGGAACAGCCCGTCTTCCTCGAGCAGGGGATAGGGCTTGGCCCGCAGCGCCAGCACCGCCTCGCGCACCGGATTGCCGGTGAGGTGGGTCTTGGTCTCCCAGCCGGGCTTCATCCGCTCGACCTTGTCGTAGGAGGTGGCAATCGCCGCCACGCGGCCCGCAACCAGCCGGTTGACCCGGCCCAGCACCGCGTTCTGCTCGTGGATCACGGTCGGGATGCGGGCGCTGAACGCCGCCGAGAGCGCCGGGAAGGCCGGATAGCCGCCGAAGCCGATCACCGCGGCGGGACGCAGCTGTTTGTAGAGCTTGCGCGCCATCGCCCGGCCCGCCAGCATCTGCCGCGCTGCCTTGAGATAGCCGATCGGCCCGCCGCCCAGCCGCCCGGCGGGGAGCACATGTGTCTCGACGCCCTCGAACAGGCCGGGAAAGCGCACGCCGCGCGCGTCGCTGACCAGCGCCACCTGATGCCCGCGCCGTGCGAGCTCCACCGCAAGGGCCGCCGCGGGCACCATGTGCCCGCCGGTGCCACCGGCGGCGAGGACGTAACTGCGGCGTTCGGTCATGCGGCTTTGCTCCAGCGGCCGGTATAGGGAGACCGCTTCAGATACGGGTTTCGTCGCGTGAAAGCGAGCAGCAGGCCATAGCCGATCGAAAGCGCGATCATCGACGAGCCGCCATAGCTGATGAACGGCAGCGTCATGCCCTTGGAAGGCGCGATGCCGGTGTTCACCGCCATGTTGATCAGCGCCTGCACGCCGAACTGCGAAGCGAGGCCGGCGGCGGCGAGCAGCCGGAACGGATCCTCCTCGTCGAGCAGCTTCATCAGCACGCGGACGACGATGGCGAGGTACAGCAGCACGATGATGCCGCAGGCGATCAGCCCGAATTCCTCGCCGATCACCGAGAAGATGTAATCGGTATGCGCCTCGGGCAGGCGGAACTTGATCTGGCCGCTGCCCGGCCCGGCGCCGAACAGCCCGCCGGCGGTCAGCGTGTCGTGCGCCATCTCCACCTGGTAGCGATCGGCGAGCGCGGCTTCCTTGGTGGGGAACAGGAAATTGTCGATGCGGGTGCGCGCGGTGCCATAGAACAGGTACGCCGCGACCACCCCCGCCC
>JAPJRE010000211.1 GCA_030824725.1 Sphingomonas sp. | reverse complement strand
TCATCATGACCTTCACGATCACGCGATCGGCGCAACGCTTCATGCGACTGATGCTCCTCGCCGACGGCCAGCCCGGCTGGGGCTTCCGCCTCGCCGTCAAGTCGGGCGGCTGCTCGGGATTGAGCGCGGAGGTCGCCGTAGCCCCTGTGCCGGCCGCGAACGAGGTCGCGCTCGTCGTGGACGGCATCCCGCTGTTCGTGAACGCCGAGAGCCGCATCCTGCTCGACGGGGTGACAATCGACTTCGCCGACACGCCGGCCTCGACCGGGCTGGTGTTCCACGATCCCAAACAGGTCGCGTGCGGCAGCCACGCGCCGGCGAGCGCCTGATGGCCCGGCCGCGCTCCATGCCGCTCCCGGACTTCGAGGAGTCGATCCTGGCCAGCCCGTTGCTGGGGGGCGGGTTGCCCGCCGAGGCGCAGCATCATCTCGACCGTGCCGCCGCCACCTATGCGCTGGGCGATGTCGCCGAGACGCATCTCGATGCGGCGGAAGGATTTGCCGCCGATCATGCCGCGGTGCTGATCGCACGCTACCGCTTCTATTTCTACAAGGGGCGGCTGGAGGAGGCATGGCATGTCGCCTGCGCCTGTGTCGGCAAGGCGATGCGGCTCAACCTGCTCGGCGAGGACTGGCACGCCGTTCGCCGGGGTGACGCGGCGTTCGAGGACTGGGGCGCGCTCCAGGCGCGGTTCTTCCTCTTCTCGCTCAAGGGCTATGCCTATCTTTCGATGCGGCTGGGGCGGCGCGAGGAGGGCCGGCGTGCGGCGGAAAAGCTGCTCGAGCTCGACCCGCGCGACCGCATCGGCGCCCGGCTGCTGATCGACGTGCTCGACCGGGCCGAGGTGGAACATGACTGACCGGCGCACCCGCGAAGCCGCACCGCCACGCCGGGAGCGACGCCGATGACCGCGATCGTCCGCGACAGCGAGGTGGTCGAGCTCGGCGGCCCGCCGGTGTTCCATTATGGCGACCGCGTGCGCGCGAAGCGCACGGTGCGGAACGACGGCACCTATGCCGGCAAGGAAATCGGCGACGTTCTCGTGAAGAAGGGCGAGGAGGGCTATGTCGTTTCGATCGGCACCTTCCTCCAGCAATTCTACATCTACGGCGTCGAGTTTCTCGAAAGCGGCAACCGCGTCGGTATGAAGCGCAAGGAGCTCGATCGCGCCGAGGCGATCGACGAGGACGACCTGCCGCTGCCGGTGTCCTTCGTGCCGGGGAGGGCGGCATGATCGAGCCGCGCCGCCCGCGCTATGATTGGGGGATGCGGGTGCTCGCGGCCGCGGACCTGATCAACGACGGCAGCTTCCCCGAGCAGCCGGTCGACGCGCTGCTCGTCGCTGCGGGCACCGAAGGCGAGATCGTCAATATCGGCATGCAGAGCGAGGCGAACCTGCCGGTCTATCTTGTCGAGTTCGGCCCGGATCGCGTCGTCGGCTGCTTCGAGGAGGAGATCGTGCCGTGCCGCTAGCAATGCCGCTCGCCACGCGGGACGCCGACCAGCCGCGTCACCCCAACGAGCTGGATCTGCAGCGCATCCGCCGCGCGCTCGAACGCCGCGTCCGCTACCGCTATGTCGAGCCGTCCGTGCTGGCGCATCTGGACGGCTATCGCATCGAATCGCCCTGCTGCTCGCGCACCGTCGATCCCGAGGGCGGGGTGATCGACATCGCCCTGATCCGCTGGCTGGCGGGGCCCGCCTGCTGGTGGCTCTATTCGCGCGACCACGTCCATGGCGACTGGCAGCCGGAGCTTCCCTTCGAGCGGCTGGCCGACCTGCTCGAGCTGCTCGTCAGCGACCCTGACCGGATCTTCTGGCAATGACGCTGACGCTGGCCGACATCGTCGAGATCGAGACTGTGCTGGCGGCCCAGCCGAGCCCGGCGCCTGGCGAGGCGCTGCGGACCCTGCGGGATCGGCTTGCGGGGAGGCGCGTCCTGCTCTGCGACGCCGCCGATGTGAACGAGGCGCCGTTTCGCAGCTATGGCGCGGTCGACGTCCATCTGCTGGACACGCGCGAGCACTGCGTCACGGTGACCGCCGACCTGCGCCACGCCACCGGCGTGCTGCTCGCCACGCGAGCCCAGCCATGACCCGGCGGTTTTCCACTGCACTGGAGGAGCCGGTCGAGGGCTGGATTCCGCTCAGCGATCCCGACCTGACCGCGCGCGAACTTGCCGCCGTCGACCGGGCACTGCGCGGCACCCGGCTTGCGATGGGGGCGGGGGTGGCGTGGTTCGAGGAGGCGTTCGCCGCCTATGCCGGCCGCGGCCATGCCGTGGCGGAGGCAAGCGCGGCGCTGGGGCTGCTGCTGGTGCTGGCGGCGAAGGGGATCGGCCCAGGCGACGAGGTGATCGTGCCCGCCCATGGCTTTCGCGAGACGGCGCATGCGGTGCTGCTCGCCGGCGCCCGGCCGGTGTTCGCCGATATCGACTATTGGACCGGCAGCCTGGCGCCCGCCAAGGTGGAAGCGCGGATCACGCCGGCAACCCGCGCGATCCTGGCGGCGAACACGGGGGGCCATCCGGCCGCCTGGCCGGAACTCCGCGCGCTTGCCGACGCGCATGGCCTGTTCCTGATCGAGGATTCGAGCGAGGCGATCGGTTCGCGCCACGTCGCCGGCCCGGTCGGCAGCTTCGGCGACGTGGCACTTTTCGATTTCGGCCAGCCGGGCACGATCTGCTGCGGCGAGGGCGGAATGGTGGTGACCGACGATGTCGACCTCGCCATGGCGCTGCGGCGCCTGCGGGCGCGCAGCCCCGATGAGCGCGGCTCGGTCTCGGCCACCACCGCGGCACCCTACCAGGCGGGGATGAGCGAACTCACCGCGGCGCTGGGGCTCGCGCAGCTCGAGCGCATTGACGTGCTGCTCGAACGCCGCCGTCATGTGCAGGACGTCTATTTCAACTTCCTGCGGTCGTTCGAAGGCGTCAAGGATCCCTATATCGCGCCCTATGCCGAAAGCGTGAACTGGTTCCTCTACGTCGTCCATCTGGGCACGCGATTCACGCGATCGGCGCGCGATCAGATCATCGAGGATCTGCGCACCGAAGCGATCGACGCGGCGCCGTACAGCGTGCCGATCCACCTCCAGCGCCGCTACCGCGATCTCGACTGGAAGAAGGGCGACCTGTTCGTGACCGAGAAGGTCGCCGATCGCGCGATCGCGCTGCCGTTCCACGCGCATCTCAGCGAGGAGCAGATCGCCTTCGTCGTCGCGCGGCTGAAGGATGCCGCGACCAATGTCGGCGCCGGCACCCCCATCTATCTCTAGTCTGCAAGGAGCCCGCTCATGTCGCTCGTAACCATCCGCCCCTCGGGCCGCAGCTTCGATGCCGCCGCGGGAACCACGCTGCTCGCCGCGATCCTCGCTGCCGACGAGAGCATCCGCCACAATTGCGACGGCAAGGCGACTTGCGGGACGTGCCACATCTTCGTCCAGCAGGGGCGCAAGGGCGTGTCCAGGATCGGATCGCTGGAGAATGAGAAGCTCGACAGTATCGTCGGCGTCGGCTCGAAGTCGCGGCTGGCGTGCCAGGCGACGGTGCTGGGCACCGAAGACGTCGAGATCGAGCTGCTGGGGTTTTCGTCCGGCTTCTGAGCGCCCGTTTGGGGATGGGTTGAAGCGTTGTCTGGGTCGTGATTCAAGCCCGGGATGTGGACGCGACAGAGCCGAGGCCGGTTGGCTGGATTTGAGCGCCGAGCGAAGCGCAACCCAAACCTATCCGAAGATCTTCGATGGCCACCCCTCAGCTACACCACCCCGCGGGGCACGACCGTGCAGGCGCCGCATAAATGAAACAATGCCACCCTATCGGGCCCCGGTGTCTGCTCGCCCCTCCCAGGACCGTCAGCCCGCCGATGGCGACGTCGCCGATCCGCGCGAGGCGGAATGGCTGGCGCTGCGCAGTGCGATTGTCCATTACGTCACCCGACGCGGCCAGCCGGCGCATGTGGCGGAAGATGTGGCGCAAGAATCCTGTATCAAGCTGCTGGCCTATTGCGAGCAGCAGCGCCCCGCGAGCCTGTATGCGCTCGCTTTTCGCATCGCCGCGACGTGTCTCGTCGACATGAAGCGCAAGGAGCGCGGCCCCGCCGACCAGCTCGATGACGGGCATCCGTGCGACGCGCCGCTGGCCGATCGTCTGATCGATGGGCGACGACGCATTTCGTTGTTCCAGGCAGCACTGGCAGCGATGCCGCCCCTGCGCCGCAAGGTGTTCGAGCAACGCCGGATCGAGAACCGGTCGCACGCGCAGATCGCCGCCGATCTTGGCATTTCCGTCGCATCCGTGGAAAAGCATGTCAGCCGCGGGCTGCAGGACATGCGCAAGGTCCTGTCGCGTGTCGATCTGGATGGGGAGGCCTGGCGTGACGAGCGGTGACAGCATTGCCGCGCAGGCTGCGACCTGGGTGGATCGTATGAACCGCCCCGCCTTCGACAGCGCCGACGGGCGCCGGTTCGACGCGTGGATGAATGCCGATCCGCGGCACCGGGAAGCGTTCGCGGAACTCGCCGCGATCTGGGATGATCCTGCGCTGGCAACGGCGTGCATCGCGCCGCCGCCTGCCGAGGAAAAAGCGCCGTCAGGCATGGTGCGCCGATGGCGCGCGGCGCTGACGATTGGTGCGGTGGCGGCTTGCGTGTCCGCGCTCGCGTTCCTCGGGGTGGCGGCGTTGCCGCACGAATATGCGAGCGGACCGGGCGAGATCCGTAAAGTCGTGCTGGCCGATGGCTCGACGGTCGAACTGGGCGGCAACAGCGCAATCGACGTGCAATTGTTGCCGTGGCATCGCCATGTCGCCCTGGAGCATGGCGAAGCCAGTTTCGACGTCGCCCATGACGCGGCGCGCCCGTTCACCGTGACGGTAGATGCCGCCCGCGTGACGGTGCTAGGCACCGCTTTCCATATCGACCGCCTGGCCGCCAACCGCATGGTGGTGGGCGTATCGCGCGGCCTGGTACGCGTCGGCAACGGGGCAGCGACGCTCGCGCTGGGGGCAGACGAGGCCGCGGAGGTCAAGGGCGACGTGCTCAAACGGGTGCCGATACAGCCCGAGCAGCAGATCAGCAGCAACTGGTTCGTCGCGCGCGATGCCCCGCTGGCGGACCTGGTGGAGAAGCTTCGGCGCTATGCGCGCCAGCCGATCGAGATCGAGACGGCCAGGGCGGCATCGATGCCGGTAACCGGCAGGTTCGACGTTTCGGACGTGGAAGGCACCCTCACCACCTTGCGTGAGGCATATGACGTGCAGGTCTCGACACGGCGGTCGACCCTTTATCTCCGGTAAAGCGGCAAGCGCGCAAACTATTCATCAAAATGTCACAAAAACACATCTGAATCGTAACAACATAAATTGTCCGGTTTTCCGACCCCACTCCGTTCTTCGGGGGAGAACATCAAAAGGGGGTCTCTCCATGCACAGCTTCAAATTCGCCGCCTTGCTGGCGGGCGTCGCTTCGTTGACCGTTCCCGTCGCAGCCGCGCAGGCGCGGGATGCGCAGGCCCGCACCTTCCACTTCGATGCACCCGCGCAGGATCTCTCGGATGCGCTGATCGACTTCTCCCGGGTGACCGGGCTGCCGATGGCGGCGGTCCCTGCTGCGCTGCGTAACCTTCGCAGCCACGCGATCCGGGGGGAAATGACCGCGCAGCAGGCGCTTGCGCGGATGACCCAAAACCTGCCGGTCGATGCACGCATCCAGGGAAACAGGATCATCGTTCAACCCCGGGCGAAGACGGTCGCGGCGCCCAAGGTCCGTCACCCGTCCGCGCCCTCCCGCACCGTCGCGACGGCCGCCGTCATACCGCAGGAAGCCGCGCCGGACGAGATTCTGGTCACCGGCTTTCGCCGGAGCCTGGACATGGCGCAGGCGCGGAAGCGCGCGGCGACCGGTGTGCAGGAAGTGATCCTGGCCGAAGACATCGCCGCCTTTCCCGACCAGAATCTTGCCGAGGCGCTGCAGCGCGTTCCCGGCGTCGCCATCACGCGGGACAGCGGCGAGGGGCGGCGAATCGCGCTCCGCGGCCTGGGGCCCGAATTCACGCGCACCAAGCTGAACGGGATGGAAGTCCTCAGCAACACGGCGTCCGGCCTCGATAGCCGCGGCGGCGTCAGCCGCAGCCGTGCCTTCGACTACAGCGTCTTCGCCTCCGAATTGTTCAACGAGGTGGTCGTCGAGAAATCCTGGTCCGCAGCCCAGGAGGAAGGCGGTATCGGCGGCACCGTGGCGCTGCGCACGGGCAAGCCGTTCGACGTTGCGAAGGACAGTCTGGTGCTCAGCGCCAAGGGGCAGGTCAATCAGTACACCAAGACACTGACCCCGCGGCTCGTTGGTCTCGCCTCCGCGCATCGCGGCGATTTCGGCGTGCTCGTCTCGGCCGCCTATAGTGTCGCCGACACGCTCGAATGGGGCTATCGCAACTGGAACTGGTCCCAGATGAACTGGGGGGCCAAGAACGTCGCCGCCTCGATCACCGGCCCCGTCCGAGACCAGCTGGTAAGCGCCAAGGGCAAAGACCGCGTCTGGAACAGTCGCGCGCAAACCTATGGCAGCTGGTTCAACCACCGCGAACGCCTGGGCCTGACCGGTACGCTGCAATATCATCCCGGAAGCGCGACCGATGTCACGCTCGACGTGCTGTACAGCCGCCTGGCCAACACGCGGGCGGAAAATGTGATCGGCAATGCCGGCGGCAACGGGCTGGACGCCAATGACGTTACCGGCACGCAGGTGCTGCAATCGGTGTCGATCGACCGGTTCGGCAGCATCACCGACGCGGTGGTTACCGGCGTCGATCTGCGCACCGAAGCGAAGCCGACGCAGGACAGCACCGACTTCTGGCAGGTGGCGCTGAACGGTCGCACCGAACTGAACGACCGGCTGGCCCTGTCCGGTAC
>JAPJRE010000210.1 GCA_030824725.1 Sphingomonas sp. | reverse complement strand
GCCCATTTCAGCCCCTCCCCCGACCCCTCCCGCAAGCGGAAGGGGAGTCTGGTTTGGGAGAATATCGTGACCCGCACGCCCGTCCGTCCGTTCCGATCGCGCGAATGGTTCGCCGCCCCCGGCCGCGCCGACATGGCCGCGCTCTATCTCGAGCGCTTCATGAACTACGGCATCACGCCGGCGGAGCTGACCTCGGGCAAGCCGATCATCGGCATCGCCCAGTCCGGCAGCGACATCGCGCCGTGCAACCGCATCCATCTGGAGACGGTGAAGCGCGCCCGCGAAGGCATCCTCGCGGCGGGCGGCATCCCGATGGAATTCCCGCTCCACCCGATCTTCGAGAATTGCCGGCGCCCGACCGCCGCGCTCGATCGCAATCTCGCCTATCTCGGCCTGGTCGAGATCCTCAACGGCTATCCGATCGACGCGGTGATCCTCACCACCGGCTGCGACAAGACCACGCCCTCGTCGCTGATGGCCGCCTCCACCGTCGACATCCCGGCGATCGTCCTCTCGGGCGGGCCGATGCTCGACGGCTGGCACGAGGGCGAGCTGGTCGGCTCGGGCACGGTGATCTGGCGCTCCCGCCGCAAGATGGCGGCGGGCGAGATCGACGAGGCCGAGTTCCTCCGCCGCGCGATGGAGAGCGCGCCCTCGTCGGGTCATTGCAACACCATGGGCACCGCTTCGACGATGAACAGCATGGCCGAGGGCCTCGGCATGTCGCTTCCCGGCTGCGCGATGATCCCGGCGCCGTACCGCGAGCGCGGGCAGATCGCCTACGAGACCGGCAAGCGCATCGTCGAGATGGCCTATGAGGACCTTCGCCCGTCGAAGATCCTGACCAAGCAGAGCTTCCTCAACGCGATCAAGCTGCTGACCGCGATCGGCGGATCGACCAACGCCCAGCCGCACCTCAACGCGATGGCCGCGCATGCCGGCATCACCATCACGCCCGAGGACTGGCAGACCGGCTATGACCTGCCGCTGATCGTCAACATGCAGCCGGCGGGGCAATATCTGTCCGAGCGCTTCCACCGCGCCGGCGGCATCCCGGCGGTGCTCAAGCTGCTGGTCGATGCCGGCATCCTCGACGGCAGCGTCGCGACCTGCACCGGCCGCACCATGGCGGAGAATGTCGCCGACGCGCGCGTGCTTGACGCGGACGTGATCTTCCCCATCGACAAGCCGTTGATGGAGAAGGCCGGGTTCCTGGTGCTCACCGGCAACCTGTTCGACATGGCGATCATGAAGACCAGCGTGATCTCCGAGCAGTTCCGCGCGCGCTATCTTTCCACCCCGGGGCAGGAGGGCGTGTTCGAGGTCCGTGCGGTCGTGTTCGACGGCTCGGACGATTATCACCACCGGATCAACGATCCGGCGCTCGCCATCGACGACAATTGCATCCTGGTGATCCGCGGCGCGGGCGTGCTGGGCTGGCCGGGCTCGGCCGAGGTGGTCAACATGCAGCCGCCCGACGCGATCCTGCAAAAGGGTATCCAGAGCCTGCCGACGCTGGGCGACGGCCGCCAGTCGGGCACGTCGGACAGCCCCTCGATCCTCAACGCCTCGCCGGAGAGCGCGGCGGGGGGCGGCCTTTCCTGGCTGCGCACCGGCGACGTGATCCGCATCGACCTGAACCAGGGCCGTGTCGACGCGCTGGTCGAGGCCGACGAGATCGCCCGCCGCAAGGGCGAGCCGGCGCCGCCGATCCCGCCGAGCAACACGCCCTGGGAAGAACTGTACCGCGAGAAGTCGGGCCAGTTGCACGAGGGCGGCGTGCTGGAGTTCGCGACCAAGTATCGCGGCACCGGTCTGAAGGTGCCGCGCCACAACCACTGAGGCGCAGGGGAGAGCGGCGGCTCTCCCCTCCCCCCTTCCGGCCGCGACGCGCCGTCGCGCGGGAGGATTGGCCGCCGCGCCATTTGGCCCTAGCATTCCGCGATGACCGCGAAACGTACCGGGGGCCGGATCCTCGTCGACAATCTGGTAGCGCAAGGCTGCGACCGGATCTTCCATGTACCGGGCGAGAGCTTCCTTGCCGTGCTCGACGCGCTGCACGACGAGCCGAGCATCGACCTCGTCACCTGCCGCCAGGAAGGCGGCGCGGCGTTCATGGCGTGCGCCGACGGCGCGATGACCGGGCGGCCGGGGGTGTGCTTCGTCACCCGCGGCCCGGGCGCGACCAACGCCAGCATCGGCGTGCATGTCGCGATGCAGGATTCGCAGCCGATGCTGCTGTTCATCGGCGATGTCGATCGCGGCATGCGCGACCGCGAGGGATTCCAGGAAGTCGACCTGCCCGCGATGTTCGCGCCGCTCGCCAAATGGGCGACGCGGATCGAGGATGCCCGCCGCATCCCCGAATATGTCGCACGCGCCTGGAACGTCGCCACCTCGGGCCGACCGGGCCCGGTGGTGATCGCGCTGCCCGAGGACATGCTGCTCGATGTCGTGGAGGCGGTCGACCGCCCCGCCATCGCCGAGCCGATCCAGGCCGCCGACGCCTTCGATCTCGACCAGCTCTACGACCTGCTCCGCGACGCCGAGCGCCCGATCGCGATCGTGGGCGGGGGCGGCTGGGATTCGGATACGGCGGAGGACTTCGCCGGCTTCGCCGAGTCGATCGGCCTGCCCGTCGCCTGCGCCTTCCGGCGGCAGGACGCGATCGACAACGCCTCGCCGGTCTGGGCGGGCAATCTCGGCTATGGGCCCAACCCCAAGCTGGTCGCGCGGATCAAGGCGGCGGACCTGTTGCTGGTGGTCGGCGCACGACTCGGCGAGGCGACCACCGACGGCTACAGCCTGATCACCCCGGAGCATCCGGGGCAGACGCTCGTCCATGTCCATCCGGACCCCAAGGAGTTCCACCGCGTCTACCGCGTCGACCTGCCGATCTGCGCGCGACCGTTCGAGTTCGCGGTGGCTGCCGCGGCGACGGCGGAAGCCGCCGCCCTCCCCCGCTTCGATGGCGCCGCCGCGCATGCCGAGTGGTTGGAATGGTCGACACCGAAGCCGCGTGCGGGCGTGGCGCTCGATCTCGGCCCCTGCGTCGGGGCGATGCGGGAGGCGCTGCCGGCCGACACGATCCTCTGCAACGGCGCGGGCAATTTCTCGGGCTGGTGGCATCGCTACTGGCCCTATGCCGCCCAGCCGAGCCAGCTCGCGCCGACGGCGGGCGCGATGGGCTATGGCGTGCCCGCGGCGGTGGCGGCGGCGCTGCGCTTCCCGGACCGCCGCGTCGTGGCGGTCGCGGGCGACGGCGACTTCCTGATGAACGGGCAGGAACTCGCCACCGCCGTGCAGCACGATGCCGACCTGCTCGTGATCGTGGTCGACAACGGCGCCTATGGCACGATCCGCATGCACCAGGAGCGGGCGTTTCCGACACGCCTCTCCGGCACGCAGCTGCGCAACCCCGATTTCGCCGCGCTCGCCCGCGCCTATGGCGGCTGGGCGACCACCGTGGAAACCACCGAGGCGTTCGCTCCGGCGCTGGCGCTCGCCTTGGCGCAACCGGGGCTCAAGCTGTTGCATTGCAAGACGGATGTCGAAGTGATCAGCCCGGCGACGACGATCACGAAACTGCGAAATCGTTGAAGGAATAGGAACCCGTTAACTGCCTTCCGCCTAGGATCGCCCGCATGGGACAGCAGACCAAAGAACGGTGGAAGACGGCGCATCTCGGCAAGCGCGGGGACCGTGTGCGCCTGGGGGGACGGCAGATCTGGCAGACCGAGTGGCGCTGGATCAACAAGAACACGGTGCGCCTGCCGCACCCGCTGCATACCGACCAGCTCTTCTCGTTCATGATCTGCGAGGTGGGGCCCGCCACCGCCCCGGTGCGCTTCGCCGCGGCGCAGGTCGAGCCGGACATGTGGGCGTTCTACGTGCCGGATTGAGCGACGGTCCGCATGCCGAAGTAGATGGAAGAGCATGCCGGCTGCCATCAAGGCGTCATCCCGGCGAAAGCCGGGATCCATTGGGGTCGCCGTCTAGGCTCTTGCTGCGACCGAGAGGCGAATGGATCCCGGCTTTCGCCGGGATGACGCGCGATGGGACACCGAGACCTACCAATGAATCTTGGTTGGCGCGCTTCCTCGCAGCAGCAGAAGCCCAAAATGAAAACGGGCCGCCCCTTCCAGGGCGGCCCGCTTCATGTCCGGTCTTATCCGCGAGTCAGATGTCGTCGCCGAGCGCGCCCTTCACCTTGCCGCCGAGCTGCTGGCCCTTGCCCTTCAGCTCCTGCGCCGCGCCTTCGTCGCGCGTCTCGGGGTTGCCGCTCTGCTGCTTCACCTTGCCGGCCAGCTCGTTGAGATTGCCTTTGATCTTGTCGGTCAGCTCGCCCATGATCGATACTCCTGGCTAAGGTCGGGTGCCACACGACACGGCACCTGCGACTTGCCTGAAATAACGAAGATTGGGCCGGACCGTTCCCGATCAGCTGCGCGTGACTTCGCCCAGAAACGCCATGGTCGCGCGCCATGCTTCCTGCGCGCCGTCCGGATTCTTGGTCCGCAGCAGCGTCGACGACCCGTGCACCCCGCCCAGCTTGGGCACGAACTGCGTCTTCTGGGTCGAGGGCGATGCGGCGAGGATTTCCCGCGCGGCGTCCTCTTCCTTCCCGTCCTGCGCCGACGTGACGAAGATCGGGACCGAGACCTTCTTGGCCGCGCGCGCGACGGCGCCCTTCTCGTCGAGATATTCGCCCGGCGAGAAGGCAAGCAGCGCCCTGACCTGCCCGGGATGCTCGGCGGCGAGCGGGAAGATCAGCGCGGCGGAATAGCTGCTGCCCCACAGGAGGATCGGCAGCTTCTGTTGCTCCCCCCACGCAAACGCCGCATCGAGGTCCTGCTTCGCATCGGCATAGCTTGCCGAATGGCCGAGCATCTTCACCGTCTCGTTGGTGCCGAACAGCGTGCCGCCCGCACGCTGGTCGATCCGGAGCGACGAATAGCCCGCCTGCGCCAGCTGGGGCGCGAGCAGCGCGTACTCGTCCTTGCCCGATTCGGCCTGGTGGAACAGCAGCAGCAGCGCCTTGGGCTTGGCCGCCTTGGTATAGACGCCGGCGATCCTCACCCCGTCGGCGGCGCGCAGCGTCACCGGCTCGGCCGAGATCGGCCCCTGATTCTCGATCGGATCGCCCTGCGGCCGCGGGTGGCAGCCCGCGAGTCCGATCAAGGCCAGCGCCGCCAGCGCCGCCCGCATCAGATCAGCCCTGCCAGCGGGCTCGACGGGTCGGCGTAGCGGCGCTTCGCCATGCGGCCGGCGCGGTAGGAGAGCCGCCCGGCCTCCACCGCCGCCTTCATCGCCGCCGCCATCAGGATGGGATCCTTGGCCTCGGCGATCGCAGTGTTCATCAGCACGCCGTCGCAGCCCAGCTCCATCGCCACCGCCGCGTCAGAGGCCGAGCCGACGCCCGCATCGACCAGCACCGGCACCTTGGCCCCCTCGACGATCAGCCGGATCGTCACCTGGTTCTGGATGCCGAGCCCCGATCCGATCGGCGCGCCCAGCGGCATGATCGCGACCGCGCCGGCATCCTCCAGCCGCTTGGCGGCGATAGGATCGTCGACACAGTAGACCATCGGCAGAAAGCCTTCCTTGGCCAGCACCTCGGTCGCGCGCAGCGTCTCGACCATGTCCGGATAGAGCGTCCGCGCCTCGCCGAGCACTTCCAGCTTCACCAGCTCCCAGCCGCCCGCCTCGCGCGCCAGCCGCAGCGTGCGGATTGCGGAATCGGCATCGAAGCAGCCCGCGGTGTTGGGCAGGTAGGTGATCTTCTTCGGGTCGATAAAGTCGGTGAGCATCGGCGCCTTGGGGTCGCTGACGTTCACCCGGCGCACCGCGACGGTGACGATCTCGGCGCCCGAGGCGGCCACGGCCGCCGCATTCTGCTCGAAATCCTTGTACTTGCCGGTGCCAACGATCAGGCGCGAGCGGAAGGTCTTGCCCGCCACCGTCCAGCTGTCGTCGGCGAGCGTGCCGGCATGGTCGCCGCCGCCCACGAAATGCACTATTTCCAGCTCGTCGCCGTCCTCGACGATCACCTGCGCCAGCGTCGAGCGCGGCACCACTTCGAGGTTGCGTTCCACCGCCACCTTTTCGGGCACCAGCCCCAGCTCGCTCGCGAGCTGCGCAAGGGTGATCCCGGCGGTGATGCGCTTGTGTTCGCCGTTGACGCGGATGGAAACGGTGCCGTCGCTGTGCATGAAGAGCCTTGGATTTGATCGGAGACGTCACCTCATATAGGGAGGGCGGCATCCTGCCCGCAACCGAAAGGCGCCTTGCTTTGGCCGACATGATCTTCGTCTTGAATGGCCCCAACCTCAATCTGCTGGGGCTTCGCGAGCCGGAAATCTACGGCACGGACACGCTGGACGATGTTGCCGGCATGCTGGAGGATCGCGCGCGCGAACTCGGGCTGGAGATCGAGATGCGCCAGTCGAACCACGAAGGCCATCTGATCGACTGGCTGCATGAGGCGCAGGCAGTGGGCGCGCGGGCCGTGTTGCTCAATGCCGGCGGGTTCACCCACGGCTCCATCGCGCTGCACGATGCGATCAAGAGCATCCGCACGCCGGTGATCGAGGTCCATGTCTCCAATCCGCTGGCCCGTGAAGCCTTTCGCCACATCAGCTATGTCGGCCGTGCCGCGAAGGGCACGGTGGCCGGGTTCGGGGCACATTCCTATATTCTCGCGCTTGAAGCCGCCGCGCGTCTCTGACAGAGGGCGCCGTTTCATTTGTAGAATTCATAAAGAAGGGTCGTATGGCCGAAGAAACCAAGTCGGGTGCAATGATGGTCGACATCGAACTGGTTCGCCAGCTCGCCGCCGTGCTCGATGACACCCAGCTCACCGAAATCGAAGTCGAGGACGGCGAACGCCGCGTCCGCGTCGCCCGCAAGGTGACCGCAGCGCCGGCGGCGGTGCAATATGC
>JAPJRE010000209.1 GCA_030824725.1 Sphingomonas sp. | reverse complement strand
CGACGCGACCAACGCCTCGCGCACGCTGCTGATGGGCCTGGGCAGCGGCGGCTGGAGCGACGGGCTGGTCGACCAGTTCGACGCGCCGCGCGCCGCACTGCCCGAGATCGTCGACTGCGCGGGCCGCTTCGGGGTGACCAAGGCGTTCGGCGGCGCGATCCCGATCTGCGGCCTCGCCGGCGACCAGCAAGCGGCGACGATCGGCCAGGCCTGCCTGACTCCCGGCGATACCAAGGCGACCTATGGCACCGGCGCGTTCGTGCTCACCAATGCCGGCACGCTCCAGCCGCGTTCGCGCCACCGGCTGCTGGCGACGGTGCTGTGGCAGCTAGGCGGACGGCGCACCTATGCGCTGGAAGGATCGGTGTTCGTCGCGGGCAGCCTGGTCCAGTGGCTGCGCGATTCGCTCGGCCTGATCGCCTCCGCGCCGGAAAGCGAGGCCGTGGCGCGCTCGGTGCCCGACAATGGCGGCGTCTATTGCGTCCCCGCGCTGACCGGCCTCGGCGCACCTTGGTGGCAGCCGGAGGCCCGCGCGGCGATCTCGGGGCTCAGCTTCTCGGCGGGCCGTGCGCACATCGTCCGCGCTGCACTGGAGGCAATGGCGCATCAGAGCCACGATCTCGAGACCGCCTTCGCCGCCGATGGCGCGCAATGGGGCCGACTGCGCGTCGATGGCGGCATGATCACCAACGACTGGATCGCGCAGGACCTGGCCGACATCCTCGAGCTGCCGGTCGACCGGCCGGACTTCGCCGAGACCACCGCGCTGGGCGCGGCGATGCTGGCGGGGCTGGGCTGCGGCATGTTCGACAGCCTCGACGACGCGGTGATGATGCGCGGCACGATCCGCACCTTCGAGCCGCAGATCGAGCCCGAGGTGCGGGCGGCGCGGCTGGCGGGATGGCGGGACGCCATCGCCCGCGTGCTTGCCGAAGGTTGATCGCCCCCGCCCGGGCCGCATTGCCGGGCAGAGGTGGCGCCGCAGCCCTCGCATGCCGCTCGCGCGAAAAGAGCCGGCCCGGGGGCGAACCCCGGACCGGCCAGTGGATCCTCGGGGGAGGAAATCAGAACTTGATGCTGACGCCGCCGAACACGCTGGTGCCGCTGCGCGTCTCGTTGTGGAGACGGTGGTAGATGCTGTTGAACTGTACCTCGGTCTCGTTGGTCAGGTTGATCGCATCGAGCGTGAAGCGGATACGGTCGGTGAGGTTGTAGAAGGCCGCTGCGTCGACATAGACCGTGCCGTCGAAGCCATCCTTGCTCTCCGGCTTCTTGCCGTCATAGCCCGAGCGCAGGTACGAGGACCGATAGTTCATCGAGCCGCGGATCCCCCAGCGCTTGGTCTCATAGTAGAGCGTCGCGTTGGCGCTCGACTTGGACAGGCCGTTGATCGGGTTGTTGACCCCGTTCTTGTCGCGGATGTTCGAGTCGATCAGCGTGACGTTGGTCGACATGCCGAACTTGTCGAACGGCGCGGGCAGGAAGGTGAAGTTCGCCTGGGCGGCGGCCTCGAAGCCGGTGATGTACGCCTTGCCGCCGTTGATCGGCTTCGAATATTCCGAAACGATCGTGTTCGGCGTCAGGCTCGGCAGCAGCGAAAGCGGTAGGCCGGTGGTGCTGTAGGGCACGTTGTACTGCGTGTCGGTGATGATCAGGTTGTCGATGTCCTTGTGGTAGACACCGAGCGAAATCAGCCCGACCTGGCCGAAATACCATTCGGCCGACACGTCGATCGCATCATCCTTGTACGGCTTGAGATCGGGGTTGCCGATGCTCGCGGTGATCTTGCGGCTCGCCGGATCGCTGCCGTCCGCCGACGCGGTGCCCGAGGCGCTCATCGAGCCCAGCGACGGCCGGTTGATGTTGCGCGCGGCGGCGACGCGGACCAGGAAGTTCGGCGTGATTTCCAGCGCCGCGTTCAGCGCCGGCAGCACGTCCGAATAGCTCGCGCTGGTGGTCACCACGCCGATCGGCCGGTCGCTCTGGGTGACGTTGCCGGTGCTGGTGGTGTCGGTGAAGAAGGCCCGCAGGCTGAGATTGCCGCGCAGCCGCATGCCCGCCACCGGTGCATTCCATTCGAGCTGGCCGTAGGTCGACTTGGTCTCCTCGGTCACCTTGAAGGTGTTCTCGATGTCCCAGGCGCCGACGATCGTGTGCTGGGCGTTGTACTTGGCGAAGGCGCGGTCGTAATTGCCGGTCAGCCAGTCGGCCGACTTGTTCTGCGTGAACGTGTCGACGATGCTTGCCGCCGGATCGCCGCCGAACTGCTGGAACTGGCCGTCATTGTAGATTTCCGAGCCCGAGTTGCTGAACCGGCGATAGCTGGCACCGCCGCGCAGCGTGAAGATGTCGTTCAGCGTGTAGGCGCCGTTGACCACGCCCTCGCGTAGATTGGTCTTGTTCCAGAATTCGCGGAAGTAGAATTCCTTGAACTCGTATTTCGACGGATCGAGCGTGTTCCAGTTGTAGCTGTTGGTCGCGCTGGTGCCGTCGGCCGAATAGGTCGTCGTCATGCCGCCGCGTGCGCGGAGGTAGAGCTTGTCGTCGATCGGGGTTGTGTAGGACGAGTCCTCATAGCCGATATGGCCGTCGAACTGGAAGCGATCGGTCGCGTCCCACTTGTAGGTCAGTGCGATCTGGTTGAACTTGTTCTTGTTGCGCGAACGGCGATGCTCACTGGCATAGGTCGCGTTGTCGACGCTGATTGAATCGACGAAGTTGGTGCTGTCCCAATGGATCGACTTGATCTTCGAGGTGGTGTCGAAGATCACCGAGCCCGAAGTGTTGTCGGGCCGCGTCGCCAGGTGATATTCATCGCGGTCGGTGGAGAACTCGCCGTGGAGAGCGTCCACGGTGAACAGCAGGTTGTCGGCTGGGCGCCACTGGGTGGCGAGGGTCAGGCCGAGACGCTCCTGCCTGGCGTCCCATACCGACAGGCGGTTGCCCGAGGCGAACACCAGGCTGCCCGACTTGAACTTGGCCTGCTGGTCGGCGGAGAGCGCCGAGATATCGAGACCCTTGCCCAGATAGCTGGCAATCTGGCTCGCGCTCAGCTGGCTCGGCGAATAGGTGTTGTAGCCCTGCTCCTCGGTCTTGCGCTTCGAATAGGCCACCGAGAGGAGGATGCCGAAGCGGTTGTCCCAGTTCTGGCTGAGCATCGCGGCGACGCGCGGCTGGGCATCCTTGGTGTAGCTGTTGGTGCCGAGCTTGGCGGCGATGGCGCCCGAAATGCCCTGCTTCTGGTCGAGCGGCTTCGCGGTGAACAGGCCGACGGTGCCGGCCATGCCGCCTTCGGCCTGCGACGCCTGGTAGCTCTTCTCCACCTCGACGCGCGAGAACAGCTCGGAGGCGAAAATGTTGAAGTCGAAGGCGCGATCGCGCGAGCGCTGGCCGCGGCTGTCCATCGCCGAATCGACATTGCCCAGCACCTCCATGCCGTTCAGCTGGACGCGGGTATAGTCGGGCGAAAGGCCGCGCAGCGTGATGCGCCGGCCCTCGCCGGCCTCGCGGTTGATCGCCACGCCCGGCAGGCGCTGGATCGATTCGGCAAGGTTGAGTTCGGGGAACTTCGCCATGTCCTCGGCGACGATCACGTCCTTGATGATGTTCGAATTGCGCTTCAGCTCGCGCGCCTTGGCGAGCGAGGCGATGTAGCCGTTGACGACAATCTCGCCGTCGTCCTGGCCCTGCGACGCCGCGTCCTGCGCGGCGGCGGCCATCGAAATGCAGCTCGCGCCGGCAGCCAGCGCGGCGAGCGCCGCGCGGTAGGTGAATGCCATAATGCCCTCCCTTGTGGTGTGTGGGGGCCCGCCTGCCCTGGCTGCCCCGCAGCGGCGCCTAGGGATGCTTGATGACGCAGATGTGACATTCAGTGTTGTTTTGTGTTGATTTGAACGTTCTCGTGTGGGTTCTCGTGCATGCGTAACGCTGATACAGTCTCCCTATGGAAAGCTTGGACATGCCCGTACGGGCGCCCTCTGCCCGCGCGACACAGACCGCCCGCCTCACCACGCTGCTCGACCTGCTCGAGCAGCGTGGCCAATGGTCGATCGGCGAACTGGCCGAGCGGTTCGACGTGTCCGAGGAGACGATCCGCCGCGACGTGCGCCAGCTGGAACAGGCCGGGCGGGTGCAGAAGATCCATGGCGGCGTGTGCCTGCCGGGCGGCGTGCTCGAACCGCCCTATCGCCAGCGGCTGCGCGACCAGGCCGAGGCGAAGCAGCGCATCGCCGAGCGCGCGGCGGCGCTGGTCCGGCCGGGCATGACGCTGCTGCTCGATTCGGGCACGACCACGCTATGGCTGGCGCGGGCGCTGGCGCATGTGCGCGATCTGACGGTGATCACCAACAGCATGGAGATCGCCGCGCAGGTACTCGGGCACCCGGGGCAGCGACTCTTTGTGGCGGGCGGCGCGGTCGATCCGGATTACCACGCGGCGTTCGGCAGCGAGGCGATCGACTATTGCCGCCAGTTCGCCCCCGACCTGACCGTGCTGTCGATGGGCGCGGTCGATCCGATGCGCGGCTTTCTCGATTTCGATGCGGGCGAGGCCGCGTTCAAGCGCAGCCTGCTTCCCCAGGCGCGGCGGGTGGCGGTGCTGTGCGATTCGACCAAGTTCGACAAGTCGGGCTTCGTGCATGTCGCCGGGTTCGGGGATGTGCACGACCTGGTGACCGACCAGGCGCCGCCGGCGGAGATTGCGGCGGCAGCAGTGGCTGCGGGGACGGCGATACATTTGGTGTGAGCGTACGCGGCCGCGCACGAAAACTCCCCTCCCGCTTGCAGGAGGGGGACTAGAAGAAGCGGCGACGAATACGCGCTAGCTCACGCCGCCTTGTCGGTAACAAACAGCGCCTTGAGATCCTTCTTCAGGATCTTGCCATTCGCATTCCTCGGCAGCGTCTCGGCGGAGAAGCGGATCGCCACCGGCACCTTGAACGCGGCGATGCGATCGCGGACGAAGGCCTGCAGCTCCGCCTCGGTCGCCGACATGCCCGGCGCAAGATGCACCACCGCCACCGGCTCCTCGCCCAGCGTGCGATGCGGGATGCCGATCAGCGCCGCGTCGGTCACCGCCGGGTGCGCGTAGAGCACGTCCTCCACTTCCGAGGAGTAGATGTTCTCGCCGCCGCGGATGATGATGTCCTTGGCGCGATCGACGACATAGAGGAACCCTTCCTCGTCGAGCCGCGCGAGATCGCCGGTGCGCACCCAGCCGTCGCGGAAGGTCTCGGCGGTCGCCTCGGGCTTGTTCCAATAGCCCTTCACGATCATCGGCCCCTTGGCCCAGAGCTCGCCGACCTCGCCGACCGGCAGTTCACGCGCGCCGTCGACGTCCATGATCTTGAGCTCGGCGACTGGCACCGGCGGCCCCGCGCTGGTCGGCCGGGCGAGATATTCCTCGCCGAGATGATGCGTCACCGTCGCCATCGTTTCGGTCATCCCCCAGCCATTGCCGGGCAGCGCTCCGAATTCCTGGAAGATCCGCTTGACCAGCTCGGGCGCCGAGGGCGCGCCGCCATAGGAAATGCTCTCCAGGCTCGACAGGTCGTAGTGGTGGCGCTCGGGATGCTCAAGCAGCTGCCAGGCGATGGTCGGCACGCCGCCGGTCTGGTTGACCTTCTCGCGCTGGATGATCTCCATCGCCTCGATCGGATCCCAGCGGCGCATGAACACCACCGTGCCGCCCGCCGCGATCAGCGCCATCAGCCCGGCACTGCAGGCGGTGACGTGGAACAGCGGGATCACCAGCAGGCCCACCTTGTGGGGCGGCGCGGCGGGCGGCACCTCGCCCCGGCGCAGCATCGACCGCGCGACCGAATAGCCCGAGGTGAGGATATTGGTCATCAGGTTGCGATGCGTGCCCACCGCCCCTTTGGGATGGCCGGTGGTGCCGCTGGTATAGAAGAGCGTGACATCGTCGTCCGGCGCGATGCCCACTTCGGGGAAGGCGATGTCGGTAAGCTCAGCCCAGCTGTTGCAGGGTCCGAGGATCGACTCCAGTGCGACCGCATCGCCCTCCAAAGGCGAACAGGCGCGGCTCACCACCACCTGCTCCAGATCGGGCAGCGCCGCGTAGCAGTGCCTGACCCGCTCGTGTCGCTCGCCGTCGACGAACAGCAGCTTGGCGCCCGAATCCTTCATACCGTATTCGAGCTCAGCGCCGGTCCACCAGGCATTGAGCGGCACCAGGATCGCGCCGATGCTCACCGCGGCGAAGAAGATCGTCGGCCATTCGGGCAGGTTGCGCATCGCCAGCGCCACCCGGTCGCCCTTGGCCACGCCCTTCGCCTGCATCCAGGACGCGAGATGGCAGGTGGCGCGATAGTTGGCCTCGTAGCTGACCCGCTCGTCCTGGTAGATGGTGAAGGGCCGGTCGCCATAGCCGCGCGCCAGCCGGGCGAGGATCGCGGCGGTGGGCGGCGCGTTCTTCCACACGCGCGTGGAAACCCCGCGGATTTTCACGGTGTCCATTTCGAACTTGGCGCCGGGCGCGGTGAGCATCGCGTCCACGGCGGCGAGCGGGGCTTTGGGCCAGTCGGGGGGCAAGGGCACGATCGGTTCAAGGGTCAAGGCAGCGCTCTCCATCGACTTTCTGAACTTTGGGTTTGGCTCGTTGACCAACCGGTGCACACGTTAGTGTTGATTTGCCGCGCGCTCAAGGCAATAGAAAGCGGGCACCCGCGAGAAGGTGCATTGAACCGAATTCGAACGAGAGGTATGCCGCCAAGCATGGAAGTCGACGACCCGATCGCCCACGGATTCGATGCTGCCCGGCTGGCGCGGATCGATGCCTTTGTGAAGACGCGTTATCTCGACACCGGCAAGCTGCCGCACGCGCAGCTGCTGCTCGCGCGCGACGGGCGGATCGTCCATTTCTCGCATCAGGGCGCGGCGCGCGAGGACGGCACGGCGGTGGACGCGTCGACGCTGTTCCGCATCGCTTCGATGACCAAGCCGATCACCAGCCTCGCCTTCCTGATGCTGCTGGAGGAAGGGCTGGTCGCGCTCGACACGCCGGTCCACCATGTG